>CAMAIG010000362.1 GCA_945835085.1 uncultured Ruminococcus sp.
TTCGGAACGCCTTCACTATTCAGACAGGGCATAATGAGCATTGCTATCGTGTGCCTTAATAATGCTGCGGGGCAATATGGAGAAGCTGTTATTGCAGCTATCTCGGTAGTAAACAAAATTGTTATGATGGGCGGTGCTGTTGTAATTGGCTTTGGTCAGGGCTTCCAGCCTGTATGCGGATTTAATAACGGTGCAAAAAGATATGACCGTGTGCATAAAATGTTTGTTTTCTGCATAAAGGCATCAACTGTATATATGCTTTTCTTTGGCGTAGCAGTATTTTTATTTGCACCTCAGCTTATTGAATTCTTCCGTGATGACCCCGATGTTATAAAAGCCGGGATTCCGATACTCAGATTTCAAAGCGTTACATCTTTGCTCCAGGGAATGATAGTCATGACAAATATGCTTATGCAGAATATGGGCAGGACCATTACAGCAAGCTTTCTGGCTGTTGCACGTCAGGGATTGTTTTTTATTCCGCTGCTTTATATCCTAACATCGGCATTTGGACTGTTCGGGCTCCAGCTTACTCAGGCAGCTGCCGACCTTTTAACTGCCGCCGTTACGCTGCCGCTGACCATAAGGTCAATTCGTATGCTTCGTGAAAAACAGCAATAATACAAATTAAAAAAGGACCGGATATATTCCGATCCTTTTTGTGTTTATTATGCAAGGTAAACCTTTTTCATTCTCTGATCCTTAACGGGTCTGTCCCCAAAGCCTGTTTCGCACTCGGCAATTTCATCAACTACATCCATGCCCTCGATAACCTTTCCGAAAGCAGCATAATCGCCGTCAAGATGAGGAGCGTCCTTGTGCATGATGAAGAACTGAGAGCCTGCACTGTCAGGCATCATGGAACGTGCCATGGAAATAACGCCTCTTGTGTGCTTGAGGTCATTCTTTACGCCATTGGAAGCAAATTCTCCCTTGATATGCCAGCCTGGACCGCCCATGCCTGTTCCCTCGGGACAGCCGCCCTGGATCATAAAGCCTTCAATAACTCTGTGAAAGATAAGTCCGTCATAAAAGCCCTGCTTAACAAGCTTTTCAAAATTTTCAACAGAAATAGGTGCTTTATCGGGATAAAGCTCTATCTTGATCTGCTTGCCGTTTTCCATTTCGATAATAACCATTGTATATTCCTCCAAACTAATTACTTGTGTAATTATAGCATATTTTGCGAAGCCTGTCAATACGATGTTACAGATTGGAAATATGCTCAAATACCTTATCTGCACTCCAGAAGAACATATCATATTTAAATCTTTCCTGCTTAAGACCCGTTCTCTCAAAAAGGTCCATTACAGGGGGCTGAACGCAGGCAAAATATACCATCTTGCCCTGTTCGATAAGTCTGTCGCAGTATTCATGAAGCGCTTCAATTCCCGAAATATCTGCAACGGTAACACCTCTCATGGAGAAAACGATATTATAGCTGTCACCGAGATTGGATATCTTGTCCTCAAGCTTTGAGCAGGTTCCGAAGTAAAGAGGGCCTGTTATGTAAACGACACTTGTATATTTAAGCTTTTCGGGGTTTATCTTATCATTTCCGAGTCTTTCGGGATCGACCTCAGCAACGGTTACCTGCATATCGGAAACCTTTACAACAAAGAGGATAAGTGAGAAAGCAACACCGATAAGAATAGCCTTTGTAAGGTCAAATACTACTGTTGCTGCCATTGTGATAAGGAACTGGAAAATAGCTGTTTTGAGCTTCTTTGAGAAAATAGACTTTATTGTGTGCCACTCGTTCATGTTCCAGGCTGTTACGATAAGTACGCCTGCAAGAGCAGAAAGTGGGATCATAGACATTACTCCGCCGAGTACGAACATTGAAAGAAGAAGGACAAATGCATGGATAACGGAAGTAAGTCTTGTTTCGCCGCCGCTTTTGATAGCAACGCTTGTACGGGCAATAGCTGCGGTTGCGGGAACGCCTCCGAAAAGGGGAAGAAGCATATTTCCGATGCCCTGGGCAACAAGCTCGATATCGGCATTGAGCTTTTCATTCTTCATTCTTCCTGCGGAAGCTCCGCAGAGGAGAGATTCTATAAGACCCAGAGCTGCAATGGATATAGCGGGAACAATGAGATGTCCGATATTGCTCATATCAAATGCAGAAAGGTCAAATCTGTCATCAAGGAATATTGTCTTAGGAATAGCGCCGACTACGCTTACATCAAACTTGAAAATGAAATTAGCAGCTGTTGCAAGGATAATTGCTGCAAGAGATGCGGGGCAGTACTGACTGATCTTTTTTGGATATATGAACATGAAAACAATAACCGCAATACCAATGATAAGAGCAGTCATATTAACTGTCTGAGGAGTGGTAAAATAGCTTGCGATCTTTTCAATGTTTGTAAGTCCCGATGATTTCATTCCTGTAAGATTATCTATCTGTCCGAGAGCAATGATAATTGCAATACCGCTTGTGAAGCCTGTTATTACGGGTGAAGGCAGATATGAAACCAGTCCGCCGAGCTTGAAAATGCCGCATAACAGAAGAATAAAGCCTGCAAGAAAGCTTGCAACAAATACTCCCTGCATACCATACTGTGCAACAAGAGATACAAGAATAGCAGTCATTGCACCGGTAGGACCGCTTATCTGGTAGGAAGCACCGGACAATGCACCGATGATAAGTCCCGAGATAATAGCTGTAACAAGTCCCGCAGCTGCAGATGCGCCCGAGCTTACGCCAAAGGCAAGTGCAAGGGGGAGTGCAACTGCTGCAACTGTTATACCCGCAAGAAGGTCTTT
>CAMAIG010000363.1 GCA_945835085.1 uncultured Ruminococcus sp.
GAGTATCCGTTTTGGTGCTCGGAGGAGACTTTTGAGTATTTTCCGGGCTCGATGGAAACAGAAAGCGCAGAATTTTTGGACTATCCGTTTGATTGTCCGTATGACTATCTCTATGATATCAAATCCGGCAGTCAGCTTGTAAATGACCATTTTTCGGAGAGCGATTTTTTAATGACCGTATATGGCCCAGCCAATAATCCCGCTGTTTATATAGCAGGGCATAAATACGAGGTAAAAACCGTCCTGTATGATGGAGAGTATATGATCGTGAACTCATCTGACAAAAAGGTTTACAAGGTATCAAAATACGGAGTAGAGACAAATCTCTTTAATTATCGGGACAAAGAGAGCGATATTTTTAAAAAGTACAGCCAAAAGCTTTATGCTTATAAACTGGATAATCCTCTTAATAGAGAAATGGATTCTTCGGTGACTTTTCTTATGTCAAAGGATTCGATAATGCATTTTATGGAATATATTAATAAAGGAATAGCCGAAGAACGTGCCGAACAACGAAAGGAAAATGAGAAAAAGGCGGCAGAGGATAGACTGATTAATGCTATTGGTAAAATGATATAACAAAAAAGTGCATAAGCAATAAATTGCTGCTGTCATAAAATGGAAAGGATAATAATATGAAAAGTGAAAATTGGAATAATTGCAAATTGACTGTGCGAACAAACATTCATACAGATTTGGTGTGTCAGACTGAACGGCAATGGGCAAAACAGGGTTATCTGAAAAATGATAAAGACTGCGGTAAGGAACTGTGGATCAATCAGTTCTGTCGCACAAAAGCACTTTACTTGTTTGCCGATGAAGTGCATAAGGCTTCTGATGAGGAGGTCAGAGCCTTCTTTGCCCCGGAACGTGAACGCAGAAACGCAAAGCAGCGTAAACTCCGAGCCAAGCAGAAAGCCGAAGCGGAACGGCAGCATGATTTTAATGAAAGACGGTGGAAAGAATTTGTGAGAAGGGACCGCACGGCGGTAATGGCTGTGCTGAAACGTACCCTGAATGGCAAGCGAACAATTATCCTTGATACGGAAACGACAGGGCTTGATAGCAGCAAGGACGAGATATTGCAGCTGTCAATCATAGACGAGCAAGGGAACGTCCTATTTAACGAGCATTTCAAGCCTATTATTGCTACTGAATGGAAGGTTGCGGAATCTGTAAACGGCATTTCTCCACAAATGGTGGCTGATTGTGAGGATATTTATCACTATTTCAGCGAGATACAGCAGATTTTGTATGATGCAGACACCATAATCGGCTATAACACCGACTTTGACCTTGCTTTCCTCCGCAGCTGCGACTTTCAGTTGTATGAGGACACCGAAACAATAGATGTGATGCAGGAGTTCGCTCCGATCTATGGCGAACAAAATGAGAATGGCTACAAGTGGCAGAAACTTTCCGCCTGTGCGGCATATTACAATTACGATTGGGGAACAGCTACAGCTCACGATAGTTTAGCCGACTGTCGTGCAACACTTTATTGTTATAATAGTATTATAGCCGAAACAAGCAATAATTATGATTATATTGGCTTGGAACAGAGGGAACGGGAACTGCTGAAACGTGCGGAGCTTTCCGATGAAGAAGCGGTTGAGCTGAAAAGAATACAAGATATATTGGAAATGACGGTCTAAACAGTATGGAAATGTGTTTATTATGAAAACTGAAAAAAGAAAGTGTATAACTTATGAAGCATGACAAATTAACAATTCAGCTTCCTTGTGAAGTTGGAAGTACGGTATATTTGCATATCACTGAAAAATCGGGAAGAAATAAAGAAACAAAAATAATATCCGGGCAGATTGACAGATATATAATCGGTGATCTTGGCATTCCGCTTGCTGACATCTGCACTGAAAATAACGAATGGTATTATTTTTGTTCTTATCCCGAAGATTATTTTCTCTCCTATGAAAAAGCGAGGAAAGCACTGGAAACAGACAATATAATTAAAATCCGTGAGTAAAGCCATTAAATTACAATAGCCGCCAAAAGCGGCGGCTGTGTCAAATGCGATCCAGAAGCTCAGACGGTTTTACGGCAGGAACAGGACTTGAAACAAAATCACGGATATTCCGTGTGACAATAAAATCTGCATTGATGCGATCGGCGCAGCACATCTGAATGGCATCTTCATAATCGGCAGTTTTCATTTCTGCTGCTTTGCGCAGATCTTCTGCTTTCAGCTCTGCTACTTCAAATATGAGCAGGATGCGGTCAATAATTTCCTTTGTTTTATCGGGGTCAAGCTCTTTTCTCAGAATATACACAATGTTCGGAACGGAAAGAGCGGAAATAACCCCGGAAAGCTTGTTAATCTCACAGTATTTCCACACTCTTGATGAAGCTTCAAGGAACTCGGCTCTGCCGCATAGGACATCGAGGATAACATTGATATCAATCAGCACTTTCACGGGCTTCTATCCTTTCTCCACGGAGCTTTTTATCGTCATAATCATTTTTTAAGACTCCGGTAAGGGAATCGGTAAGAAATGATACGCTGCTCTGGCGTGAAACTATCCGGGCAACTTCTTTGCCGTTTTTGATGATAATAACTTCATCACCTGACTGAACTGCTGAAAGGTACTGTCCGAAATTGTTCTTTATTTCGGTTGCTGTTGCTGTTATCATAGAAAACACCTCCGTTTGATTTAGCTAATTATATTATATGTTGTTTTAGCTAATATGTCAAGATAAAATAAATGATATTCCCCACTGGGAAATGGAAAGGTGATATTGTGAAAAT
>CAMAIG010000364.1 GCA_945835085.1 uncultured Ruminococcus sp.
TCCCCATAATACTAAACCTCAAAAACGTGCCGGTGGCACGTTTTTGACAAAGCAATTTCTATGCATGGTTGTGCTAAATGAATGTATATTTTGCTTTCCCGAAAGACGAAAACAGCCGATACATCATTCAATAAAGATGTATCGGCTGTTATTTTTGATATTTATGCCGCTGTTATTCCACGGAAACAGCTTCAGCAGCAGGCTGATCCGCTTTTTTGAAGGGAAGCCTTACAACAATGTCAAGGTCCTTATTGTCCTCCATCTCTCCGATAATGGAGCCGCCAAGCATTCCTACCAATTTCTGTGCAACTGCTATCCTCGGGTCGGATCTCATAATGCTGTTGATGTCGGAATAACTTCCATGGGCATTGATACCCACTGCAACAAACTTGTACGAAACATAGGGCATATCGGGAACAGACACCTCGGACACAATGAACAGAACGCTTCCGTCCCCCGAAACCTTATCCGCTGTCAGCTCAATGATGCTTTTCAGAAGCTCCTTCACCGATTCCCTGTTGATGTATATCATGTCTGTAAAGGGAGTAGTGTTGAAGTTAAACTCCCTTACCCGTGCCTTAACATATGGGGCAGCGGCTGCAATAGCTTCGTCAACCACTTCCCTGATATTACAGCTCTCCATATTCCCGTTTTTATCGCTGACCGACTCCTCAAAAACAGCACTCCTGCTGCCGAGCCTTTCGGTAAATTCATCAAGAGGCAGGGGCTTTGAGAAATAATATCCCTGAATACTGTCACAGTGAAGCTCTTTAAGGAAATTGATCTGAGTTTCATTCTCAACGCCCTCGGCGGTAACATGAAGCCCAAGATCCTTTGCAAGAGCGATCGTATGCTCAAGGAGCTTATCTCCGCCGTAATTTCCGATATAATCAATGATGCTCTTATCAAGCTTCAGAGTATTAAAATGCATCTGATTAAGAGAGGAAAGAGATGAATAGCCCGTTCCGAAATCGTCCATATGAAGCGAAAAGCCCATATTGAAGAACTTATCGGTAAGAGCCTTTATCTCGGCATTTGCAACGGCAGCGCTCTCGGTTATCTCAAGAGGTATAAGCTGTGGCTGGATATCATATTCATCAAGAATGTTCTTGTAGGTTTCCACTACATTCTGGAAATAAAGACTTACTCTGGAGATGTTCACGGAAACGGGGATCATGGACATTCCCTGTTCCTTCCACTTCTTCTGCTGACAGCAGACGCTTCTGAAAACATATTCATCAAGCCTTCTTATCATGCCGTTTTTCTCAAAAACGGGGATAAACAGACCGGGAGAAACAAGCTTGCCGTCCTTTCGCCATCTTACAAGGGCTTCCGCACCCATAAGCTCATTGCCGCCGGGATTATACTTAGGCTGGAACCATACCTCGAATTCACGGTTTGCAAGTGCGCCTTCAAAGGCGTCCTCCATCTGCTTTGCAAGCATTATCTTATCGGAATCTTCCTTGCTGTAATATGCGTAATTCCTGCTGCTGTCACCCTTAATGGAGTGCTTTGCAAAGGTAGCATTGCCGTATATCTGCTCGGGAAGATCCCCGGGCTCCCATTCTGCCGTACCGAAATATGGGGACATACGGGGTATTTCCATTTCCTTGCTCATGGCTTCAAGGCGTTCTGTTATGAGTGCCAGCTTGCGGTTAATGCTGTCATGGTCGGTGTCGGAGAAGAAGATAACGAAATGATCGGCGTTTATATGAGCGGCATAGTCATCTTCATCAATACTGTCAACAATGCATCTCCATGCAGCCTTCAGCGCTTCATCGCCCTTCTGGACGCCGCAGGTGGAATTTACTATCTTAAAGGCATAGATATCCATAGCTGTAAGAGCGCCCTTTTCGGTGCGCTTGCTCAGCTCTTCCTTGAATCGGTTATAGTTATATCCGCCTGTTATAACGGAATAATAAGCATATCTTTCGATGTCCTTGGTTTTCTGTGTGCTGATATCCGCAAAGCCCATTACAGCCTTGTGCAGACCCTCTCCCTCGGTAACATTTGCGACCTTCATGCGGTAATACTCTGTCCTGCCGTTACGGAGAACACGGTAATCGTACATGAACATCTTTTTATCCTTAAGCTCTCTGCAAAGGTTCTCATAGGAAACGACTTTCAGCAGCTCCTCCTTATCCTCGGGAGCGGTATTGCGTTCGATGTATGTAGTGATAGCGTCCCAATATTTTGGTTTTGACCTGAAATAGCTGCCGCTCTGCTGCTCAATAACATCGCTTATGCGGTAGGGGTGGATCTCATCTGCATCAAAATCTACATAATAAGCAGAGCTGTAATTAAGGGCAAGTGCGCTGACAATTGTATAATCCCGCTCGGTAAAGCTTTCATTGCTCATTTCAGACACCCCTTATCATTAAAAATCAATATGTTTTGTAACAAATTTCCATAACATATATATTTATGATATTATACCATATAATTATTGCAATGTCAATATATAGCATGAACTAATTTCCGCAATTTTATAGTGCATTTTGCTCAATTCAATTATTGATATTGCAACGGTTGTTGACGATATCTACAAATAAAAACAGCTATGGTGAGAATATCCCGCCATAGCTATAATTTGTCGAAAAATGTCGTATCTATGCCAAAACTGCATCATCCCGCCGAAAGTGCCATGCTGTCTGTCTTTTTATTCTGAGCAATAATTATCACCATGCACACTATGCCTAAAACAAACCTTAGTCCAAAGGATAAAAGCACTTCATCAAAAAACGTCATTTCATTAAAGCT
>CAMAIG010000365.1 GCA_945835085.1 uncultured Ruminococcus sp.
GTCAAATGTTGAGCTAAGCAGAAAAATGCTTTAATACTAACGTTACCGAGCCGCAAAGCAAAAGAATTTCTGCCATCTGCCCGACGAGCAGGCTTTAAGCGACACGCTGATGTTTCTTTTCAAAACATTTTTCCTTATATGACCATCAGAAGCGTCCCCGCACCGATAAGCACAGTGCCTATCAGAGATTTAGCAGTCATCTTTTCATGGAGAAAAACAACAGCAAGCACAATAGTGATCACCACGCTGAGCTTGTCCACAGGAACGACCTTTGAAACCTCTCCTATCTGAATAGCCTTGTAGTAGCAAAGCCATGAAGCCCCCGTGGCAATACCCGACAGAATAAGGAATATCCAGCTTTTCCTGTCGATCTGAGAAATACCGTTCTGCTGTCCCGTGATAAAAACCATTCCCCATGCCATAGCAAGCACCACAAAAGTGCGTATGGCAGTGGCAAGATTTGATTCCACACCTTCAATGCCGACCTTTGCAAGAATAGAAGTAAGCGCCGCAAATATCGCCGAAAGCAGCGCAAGTATGAACCACATATCAACCCTTCTTCCCGAATTTATGCATAAAGCGTTCCCTGTCCCATTCATATAGCCTATCCGCAAGACGGTCGCTCATTTCAATAAGCATCCGTTCATATGAACACTGAAATGGGGATATCATGTTCTCGTCCCCTGTTTCAAGCCTGTTAAGGCAGCCGCCTTTGCATAAACGGGAGCAGGATATTTTTTAACAGGCTTTATCTCCATGACCATTCTCCTCTCTTGAAATTCCCGCCGCAATGTGATATAATCATTATGCGAAAGGAATGACATCAACTTGAAAAACAACTTCTTCAAAGGCTTTATACATGGCATACCCATAATGCTGGGGTATCTCACCGTTTCCTTCGGCTTCGGCATAGCCGCCGTAAGAAAGGGGCTTTCCACAGCCGAAGCCACCATAATATCCGTAACAAACCTCACCTCTGCGGGACAGACTGCAGGAATAGACATCATAGCAGCAGGCGGCACCATAATGGAAATGATGCTCAGCCAGCTTGTGATAAATATCCGCTATGCTCTCATGAGCCTGTCGCTTTCCCAGAAGCTTGATAAAAGCTTTACTCTTCCCCACAGGCTTCTTGCCGCCTATGGAATAACCGACGAGATATTTGCCGTTGCAGCCGCAAATCCCAATAAGATAAAGCCCTCGTATATGTACGGGCTTATCGCCGCAGGCTTTGCAGGCTGGACAGCGGGGACTTTTTTCGGAGCAGCCGCAGGAAATATCCTTCCCTCCTCGGTAAGCGCCGCAATGGGGCTTATGCTCTACGGAATGTTCGTAGCCATAATAATCCCCCCCGCCCGTGAAAAGAAAAGCGTACTTGCCGCAATATCGGCAGCAGCGGTCATTTCGGTGATAATGAAATATCTGCTGAGCTTTATCCCCGGGGGATTTGCCGTAATAATCGCAGCAGCGGCAGCAGCAGCGCTGGCAGCAGTGATTTTCCCCGTAAACGACGAAGAGAGCAGGGAGGAAGCATAATGAGCATAGCAGTATATATAGCCGTAATGGCAATAGTCACATATCTTATAAGAGTTATCCCCTTTGCCGCAGCAAGAGGAAAAATCAAATCAAGATTTATCCGAAGCTTTCTTTACTATATCCCCTACACAGTGCTTAGCGCCATGACCTTCCCCGCCATATTCTATTCAACGGGCAACACCATGACCGCAGCAGCAGGAACGATAACCGCTCTTGTTATGGCATTTCTAAGGCTTCCCCTGATACTTGTGGCACTGGGAGCCTCCGCAGCGGCATTTATTGTGGGAATATTTATATGATACTAAAATTATAGCAGACAAGGTGCGTTAAGTCAAGGAAAAACCGCCCAAAGTATCATCGGAAAGGATAGAAGCTCATGGAGAAAACAGTCCTCATAACAGGAGCCTCACGGGGAATAGGCAGAGAATGTGCCGTAAGCTTTTCCAAGGCAGGATATCACGTTGCCGCCGTGTACAATAAAAGCAGGGAAGCGGCAGAAAGGCTGAAGGAGGAGATCGGCTGTGATATATACAGCTGTGATGTTTCCGACTGTGCCGCCGCAGAGGATATTGCACGGCAGGCAGCAAAAAGAACAGGCAGGATAGATGTTCTCATCAACAACGCAGGCATAGCAGAGCAGGCGCTTTTTTCCGATATAACGGAAAAAATGTGGGATAATATGTTTAATGTGAATGTCAAGGGCGTTTACAGCTTCACCCATGCAGTCCTGCCCTATATGATACACGAAAAATACGGACGGATAATAAACATCTCCTCCATGTGGGGACAAGTGGGAGCCTCCTGCGAGGTCCATTATTCAGCGGCAAAGGCGGCGGTCATCGGCTTTACCAAAGCCCTTGCAAAAGAAACGGGGCTTTCGGGGATAACCGTAAACTGCATTGCCCCGGGAGTGATAGACACGGATATGAACGCCCATCTTTCCCCCGAAATAATGGCGGAGCTTGCAGAGGAAACACCCATGAACCGCATCGGCACAGCTTCGGATATTGCCCGCACCGCCCTTTTCCTTGCAGATGAAAAGGCGGATTTCATCACAGGGCAGATAATCGGAGTAAACGGCGGATTCATTATATAATACTAATTCTAAACCACCCTATAGACAGATACGACAGCTATAATTTCGTCACTCTGCGTCAAGCTCCTTTGCCGGGCGGCAAGCCCGCCTGCGGTCGCTTTCCTTGATTGACAAAATTCTATC
>CAMAIG010000366.1 GCA_945835085.1 uncultured Ruminococcus sp.
TGTTGAGTTTCTTGACAGCGGCTGCACCGTCCCCTTTATTGCCCGATACAGAAAGGAACAGCATGGTTCCCTTGATGACCAGACTATCCGTCTGATATCGGAAAGACTTGCATATCTTCGCAATCTGGACAAGCGCCGTGAGGAGATAATCAATTCTATCACGGAACAGGGCAAAATGACCGACGAGCTTGCAGCAACCATTGAAAAAGCATCGGTCCTTGTTGAGCTGGAGGATATTTACCGTCCCTTCAAGCAAAAGCGCAGAACAAGGGCTTCTATCGCTAAGGAAAAGGGTCTTGAACCCCTGGCAGAGCTTATCCTTGAACAGAATTCTTCTGCTGATCCCTATTCGGAAGCCGAAAAGTATTTTGACGCCGAAAAGGAGATAAACTGTGCAGAGGATGCAGTTGCAGGTGCCTGTGATATTATTGCGGAGCAGGTTTCCGATGATGCTGCACTCAGAAAAAAGCTGAGAGCACAGTTTAATATTCATGGCACGGTCAATGCTTCGGGCAGCGAAGAAACGGACGAAGCGGGCACATACAGAAATTATTATGAATTTTCCGAGGCTGTAAACAAGATCGCAGGTCACAGGGTACTTGCCATTGACCGAGGAGAGCGTGAGGATAAGCTGAAGGTATCGGTAGTTCTTCCCGAGGGAGAAGCCGAAAGGATCATTCTCGGTGAATATCTGAAAAATGACAGCAAGTGTGCGGAGCTTGTTGAAAGAGCCTGCATTGACAGCTGGAAAAGACTCATTTACCCGTCTATTGAACGTGAAATTCGTTCAGAGCTTACCGAAAAGGCTGATGAATCCGCTATAAAGGTATTCTCCTCAAATCTTCGTCAGCTGCTTATGCAGCCGCCCGTAAAGGGAACGGTCACACTGGGAGTTGACCCGGGTTTCAGAACGGGCTGCAAGCTTGCTGTTGTTGACAGCACAGGAAAGGTGCTTGATACGGGTGTGGCTTATATAACCACAAATGAGCGCATTAAGGTTGAACAGGGCAAGAAAAAAATTGCAGAGCTTATCGAAAAGCATAACGTTACCACCATTGCCATCGGAAACGGAACTGCTTCAAGAGAATCCGAACAGATAGTTTCTGAGGTCATAAAGAACGCTTCCCATAAGGTGTCTTATCTTGTTGTATCAGAAGCGGGTGCATCGGTTTATTCGGCTTCAAAGCTTGCAGCAGAGGAATTTCCCGATTATGATGTTTCACTCAGAAGCGCCGTTTCCATTGCAAGGCGTCTTCAGGACCCCCTTGCGGAGCTTGTAAAGATAGACCCCAAGGCAATAGGTGTAGGTCAGTATCAGCATGATATGCCTAAGGCACGGCTTGGAGAAGCGCTTGGAGGAGTTGTTGAGGACTGCGTTAACTCGGTCGGAGTTGATCTTAATACTGCTTCACAATCCCTTATGACGTATATATCCGGAATAAGCTCCGCAGTTGCGAAGAATATCGTTTTATACAGAGAAGAAAACGGTGCTTTTACCGACAGGAAGCAGCTTATGAAGGTTCCAAAGCTTGGCGCAAAAGCATTTGAACAGTGTGCAGGCTTTCTGAGAGTAAGCGGCGGAAAAAATCCTCTTGACAACACCTCCGTTCACCCCGAAAGCTATTCGGCTGCAGGAAAGCTTCTTGATATTTGCGGCTTTTCTCTTGCAGATATCGGAAGCGCAAAAATGAACGGTATTTCCGATGTTGCTGAAAAGGTTGGATTACCTAAAATTTCAGAACAGACAGGAATAGGCGTTCCTACTCTTAAAGACATTTTAAAGGAGCTTGCAAAGCCCGGACGTGACCCCAGAGATGAGCTTCCTCCCCCGCTCCTCAGAAGCGGTGATATTATGGAGCTAAAAGACCTAAAACCCGGCATGGAGCTTATGGGAACAGTCCGAAATGTAATTGATTTCGGATGCTTTGTTGACTGCGGCGTTCATGAGGACGGACTTGTACATATTTCCCAGATTTGCAGCAGGTTTATCAAGCACCCGCTTGAAGCAGTAAAGGTCGGAGATGTAGTTAAGGTATGGGTCCTTGACGTTGACCTTAAAAGAAAAAGAATTTCTCTTACCATGAGAGAGGACAAGGCTCCAAAGGCATAAAAATAACGGCTGATCCGGCATAAAGCTGCATCAGCCGATTTTTATTCTCCGTCCTTTTTCTTTCCGTAAAGCAGAATGGCTTTCACATCAATGTCACGGACAGTAAGCTCATAGGTCACGATTATTACTGCAGGAGCAATGAGCATGATAACAAGCAGTCCTGCAAGCCCTCCCCAAGAAAGGTCGGATATCTCTCGGCTTGCCGTAAAAAGGTCTACCCATGGCAGGCACTGAACATTCGCAAGTATAAAGTATCTGAAAAAATCACCTATTACTCCAAGCTTTGAAAGCAAAAGTGCTGTCCACATTACATACTGCAGAACGGGAGCGGCAAGTGCTATTTTCAGGCTCATTTTTTTATCCTGCTTCACTCCATGATATTTTATGAGATTTCTGTCCCGAACTGCGCAGTTATATGAATAATTAAACATAAGTCCGTTGAAAATTATCAGTGAAGCAGCTGCACAGAATATTTTTACAGCAAAAAATCTTTTCATTGCAATGAGCATACACATATTAAATATAAAGCAAGAAAATTCTCCTGCCAGCCACCACATTATGCCCTTAATTGCACGTTTGGAAAATTTTTCCTGAGTTTCCTTTATACATATTTCATATGCTTCTTTTCTTATAGTTCC
>CAMAIG010000367.1 GCA_945835085.1 uncultured Ruminococcus sp.
ATTCGTTTGGTTTGGGTCAATGCTGGTAGGTACATCTTCAAATGTAAGTATGGGACTTCGAATTGTTGTAAAGGTATCTCTTTCTTTTCTTGGGTAAAGAGTACCATCTTCAATGCGTACAGGTGGCTCGTGTAAAGCATATGGCGTGAATGACCATGACTGTGCTTTATAAATACCTATCGCTTTACCGCCTTTAGTTAGTGCATAAGCCATACTGCGACTTACATGACCAGAAGGCTGCGAACGCTTATACACTTCTATCTTACCTGTTATCGGGTTTTTATGATAGCAAATATACGCATCACCACATTGAACGGGTGCCATATTGAGAAATGCACACTCATTTACATCGAACGTAGCAAACCCGTAATCTGTACCAACAAGGCTGTAATTCTGCAATATCGGCACATTATACACGGTAGCACCATCTTTAATGACGATACCCCCCGAGCCTCCCGACCCAACACCATCATTGTACCCAACAGCATACCCCATCACAAAATCCTCGTCAACCATTTCTCAGCACCTCCGTCCGTGTCCCGTCGGGGTTGGTAAATGCGGTGATTTTTCCGTCCGACCGCTCCAGAGCATAGGAGCGTTTGACCTCCTTATCCTCGACAGTGTAGGTAAAATCAACCGCCCCATCGGAAACGGATATTTTGGAAGGGTGCAAACCGCAAACCAGCGCACCCTTAAACCGAAACATTCCCCGAATATCATCGACCTGTTCAAATCCATACTTTTTAAGCATACCTACCGACCAACTCCAATCCATCGGGACTTACAGTCACATTGCCCATTATTTCGCAAAGCCCCAGCTTCTGGGACAGCTTCGCCGAAATCTCGCCGATATAATCAAACTCAGACTCCGAAAAATCCGAAGCCCCCAGCTCGGCACCCAGCCCATTGAAATGCGGCACCATCGTGTAGCGGCCTATCGGATAACCGCCGAAATCTCCGCCCAGCTCCGCCACCGCTTCAAGCTCCGCCTTAGCACTCCAGCCGTAGAACATCTTCCCGGAATACGCCGAAAGCACCGCCGAAGCCTGCGCATTTGTCAGATAATCGGCAGAAACTTTCAGTATCTCCATGAAGTCCGTGCTCCCCGTCGTGTCAAACGTGCTTTTCGTTATACTGTTCGTCGCAACAACTCTCGTAATAGGACCCTTCTCCGAAGTCGTGATAATCTCCGAAGCCGCCGAAGCAGTCAGAACGCTGTCGGGAGAGCTCCACCGTCTGAACACAAGCCTGTTCTCACCATCGCAAGCCCAGAAGCCACATAACATAGCGGCAACACTCTCCGCGATCTGCTGACAGCTTTTCCCCTTGATATACGAGTACGGCCATTTCTTGACCTCACCATTGGGATATGAAACACCCGAAAACCCGCACTGCGTGTACAGCGCAGCCATAACCGAGGAAATAAGCACAACAGCGTCCTCGGCAACTTCTCCATCTTCCAGACCGTATCTGTTGTCATCATTTTCTTCAAAATCCACATTTGTGTAGTCAAATATCTGACCAAGATAAACCGTCCTGTCAATAGCGGAAATACTCAGCACATTGCCCTTCTTCCGCCTTGTGTTGATGTAGAAATCGGGGAACTTAAACTTTCCCGCACTGTCCGCAAGAACGCACTTAGCTCCCTGAGAAAAACTCTCACCATCAAGCATAATGTCCGCCGTAAGAACCTGCCTGCAAATGCCCGACGTTCCCAGCCCCGAGAACGAGGAAGAAACCCGAATATTCGCCAGCCTGTCAAACGGAATAACAATGTTGTCAATAGTAAGACTCCATGTCAGAGCGTTGCTAAAGACTGTCGGGGACTGTCACCCCTGCCTGTTCCAGCGTAAACTCGGCATAATGAAAAGTACCATAGAAATCGTCCTTATCCAGCGGAAAAGATACATCTGAGATTTTACACTCACCATCTAAATCCCCGCAGGAAACAACCGCAGTTTCCGCATCAAGAACCGCTTTGAGAGCCGAATACTTCTCGGGGGATAACCGCCCGCTCTTAATGCGGACAGAGGTCTTTGTCCCCTTAAAAACCTTAAAATCCTTACCATCAGCCGCCGTAAAGCTAAACGACTCATCATAGATTTTTTTGACCGTCACATTGTAAGCCGTGATGTTATCCATCGTATACCCGCCGATAGTAACCGTCCTGCCGCCGTTAGCGACCTCAATTCCCGTTTTAAGTGACATTTATATCCCTCCTAGAAATTGATAGTGCTGCCGCCCTGAGCAGCTATATCATTGATGTACTGCACAGCTATTTTTCCGATAACGTTACCATCAATTGAGAACACAACGTCCCCGCCCTGAATAGTAGGCGTTACCGCACCCGAAGTCAGAGCACCCGCATTACCGCCCGTAGCCAAAGCCGCCCTTGTCGCCGCCGTTTCCTCGGGATTTTCAAACAGCAGCCTTGACAGCTCACTGCCGCCAATGCCCTGTTCAATGCCTTCCAGAAATGCCGCCGCAAAGTTGATACCGCCATTCTTTCCCGCTTCGGTAAGCTCGACGGTAACATCTTCAATTTTCGAAGCAAAATTCTCACGAAAATCAGCCACATCATCGGCATATTCCTCATTTGTGAAATCCTGCCGTTCAGCGTCCAATGCCTTGTAATCTTCCATCCATAGCTTTAGCTTGTCATCTTTCAAACTGTTAAGGTTTTTCGCCAGCTGCATCGCTTCTTCCAACGGCATAGATTTAATGTCGTTAAGCATATCATCGGAA
>CAMAIG010000368.1 GCA_945835085.1 uncultured Ruminococcus sp.
AATAGCGGAACGGGTGTTGGATTATTGCTTGTAATTATCGGAATCATTATGTTTGTAATTCATTTTTTTCGCAATTACGAAATTAAACTCAAGTAAAAATTTCAGTTTGGGCACGAGTTTGCCGGTAATCAAAAGTGAATAAAAAATGACTTTGGAGCCATTGTGGAGAAATCTACAGTGGCTTTTTTCATGCAATGAATGGTAGGGGTACTAAAAAGTCCATGACATTTCGTTTCAGGATATGATATAAAAAACGGCGGATATTTCTATCTGCCGTTTTTGATTTATCGAAAAATAATAACAAACATACATTCTGCAAAACCTTGCTTAAATATTGCTTTGTAAAAAGTGCCGCCGCCGGATATATCAAACCTTATTCTTATCCCGTTCCCTTATCTCCACACGGCGTATCTTTCCGCTTATGGTCTTGGGAAGCTCTTCCGTGAATTCGATTATGCGGGGATATTTGTAGGGAGCTGTGTTTTCCTTTACATAATCCTGCAGCTCCTTCACAAGAGCAGCATCGCCCTTGTCCTTGTATGCTCCCGTCAGCACGATAGTAGCCTTTACCACCTGTCCCCTGATAGGGTCGGGTGCTGCCGTTACCGCTACCTCTCTTACCGCAGGATGCTCCATCAGCGTAGATTCAATCTCAAAGGGACCTATCCTGTAGCCCGAGGACTTGATAACATCGTCTATCCTTCCCACATACCAGAAATAACCGTCCTCGTCCTTGTATGCAGTGTCGCAGGTGTGATAAAGTCCGTATCTGAATGCGGCTTCATTGGCTTCGGGATTATTGTAATAGCCCTTGAAAATGCCGTTGTTTATGCCTTCCTTAAGCCTTACGCAAATCTCTCCCGTTTCGCCAACGGGAACTTCATTTCCATCGGGGTCAGCAAGAATGATGTCAAACATTGGCATAGCCTTGCCCATTGAGCCTGAACGGTTTGCGCTGCCCACGGGATTGCCTATGAGCAGAACAGTTTCCGTCTGACCGAAGCCCTCCATTATCTTGTGACCCGTATATTCAAGGAACCTGTCGTAAACCTCGGCATTAAGCGCTTCTCCCGCTGTTGTTGCATATTGAAGGGAGGAGATATCGTGACCCTCCATGCCCTCCTTGATGAAAAATCTGTACATGGTGGGAGGACAGCAAAGAGAGGTGACCTTGTATTTCTCGATTATCCCCAGAACGTCCGAGGGAACAAATCTCGTAAAATCATATACCATTACAGTTGCGGCAAGCGCCATCTGTCCGTAGATCTTTCCCCAGAAAAACTTTCCCCAGCCGCTCTCGGATATGGTGAAATGAAGGCTGTCCTTGTTGAGATTGTGCCAGTATTTCGCCGTGGGAATGTGTGCCATGCTGTATCTGTGGGAATGCATTACCATTTTGGGATAGCCCGTGGTGCCCGAGGAGAAGAACATGAGCGCATCGTCATCGGTGCGGTTCGGTATCCTTTCAAGGCAGGCAGGATATTTCATAAGCTCGCTGTCAAAATCTATCCAGCCATCATTCTTGCCCTTTACGATGAATTTTAGCTTCATATCATATTCCGTCAGGGCTTCTGTGATGCAGTTAACCACGTCCCCGTCGCCTGTTGCGATGATGTGATCTATCCCGCCCTGTTTGAAGCGGTAAACATAGTCCTTTTTCTTCAGCTGATTTGTGGCAGGGATAAGTATTGCCCCGATCTTTTCCAGTGCAAAGGTTACCACCCACATCTGCCAGTGGCGCTTTAGGACGGTCATCACCTTGTCCCCACGCTTTACTCCCTTGTCGAGGAACATATTTGCTGCACGGTCCGAAAGCTCCGACAGCTCGCCGTATGTGAACACACGCTCATTTCCGCAGTCGTCGCACCAGATCATTGCCCTTCTCTCAGGCTCTGTTTCAGCCAGCTTGTCGATAATATCGTAAGCGTAATTGAAATTGTCGGGAAGATCGAGGTCAAAGGCGCTTATTACGCCGTTTTCATCAAATTCCTCCTTGATATACTGCATATGAATGTCCTGTACCTGCATGATTGCGACCTCCGAAAAAAATTTACCCTGCTGTCATAAGCTCTTATCAGCATTCCCCGGCTGCTATTCCCAGAATATCCGATGGGTGATCGGCTATGTATTTTGCCTTGTTATCAATAAGCTCCTGCCTTGTTCTGAAGCCCCAAGTGCAGCCTACGCTGTCGCAGTGAGCGTTTAAGGCAGTCTGCATATCCACGGAGGAATCCCCCGCAAACAGCGTTTCCTCGGGAGTGACCCCAACCTTTTTCATAATATACAGTGCAATTCCCGGGTCGGGCTTTTTTTCAAAGCATTCCCGCTTTCCCGAAACAAAGGAGAAAGCGTCCCCGAACATTCCGGAAACAATTTTCTGAGTGAATTCATCGGGCTTATTTGAAGCAACAGCCGTGATTATCCCCTTCTCCCGAAGGTCGGAAATTAGCCTTGTTATGCCGTCATAGGGCTTTGTGAGCCTGTTGTAATTCTGCCCGTAGATCTCGTCAAAAGCTGCCTTGACCATAGCAATTTTTTCCTCGGTGCGTTCCTCCTCGGGCAGCGCCCTTCTGATGAGCATGGGAACGCCGTCCCCCACGAAATAGCGGTATTTCTCCATTTCATGCTCGGGATATCCGAATTTTCTCAGTGCCTCATTGCAGGAATTTCCCAGATCATCAAGGGAATTTACCAATGTGCCGTCAAGGTCAAAAATAACAAGCCTGTACATATTAATTC
>CAMAIG010000369.1 GCA_945835085.1 uncultured Ruminococcus sp.
ATTTTCAATAATCAATCGCACATTTTGTTAAAAACGACTACCGATTTATGTAAATTCTTGATCATTTGTGAGATCGCCGTTTCCGCTGATAGGAATGAGCTCGCCCAGGTATGTGGGTTCAGGCTTGAAAATCGTCATGACGAAGTCCTTGTCACGGGCAAGCACCTCACGCAGATCATAATAATCCTGTCTGATATATGTCTGGAGGTCGGAGGACACACCGTATGCTTCAAGCCCCAGCTTTCTTGCCACATATATACTGCGGTAAAGATGATAGCTCTGAGTCACGATTATCACCTTTTTTGCTTCAAAAATCGCCTTTGCACGATACATGGCTTCATAGGTAGAAAATCCTGCATGATCCATAAATACGTCCTCTGAGGGCACTCCACTGTCAATGGCATACTGCTTCATTGCATTCACTTCGTCATATTCAGTTCTGCCATGGTCCCCCGACATGAGTATCTTGGGTGCCGCCCCCGATTTATAAAGCTCTATTCCTCGCTTTAATCTGTCACTGAGCATGGGGCTTGGTGTTGTATCATTTACCCGGCAGCCGAGGATAATTATGCAGTCTGCACCATCTAATTCTGCCGCTTCTTCCACGGACATAAACCCGTCCGAAGCACTTGCTTTGACATAAGCGCTAATGCCGAATGCTGCTCCCACACCTAAAGCGGCTAAACAGATAAGGATAATAATTATCCTGATAATGATCTTTAATTTTTTTGCCATGAGCATTCCTCCCATTTATATATTACCATGAAGCGCTCTTTTCGTCAATAAGAAGATAAATTTTTGTTTTTTCTGTAATTGATTTAAGTCACTCCTCTGTTTTCAAATTTTTTCCCTTAGGATACAATGCATAATCTTCATACACTGAGAAAAAATATTAAAGCAACAAGATTTTTACTGTATTTATAGATCAGTGATACAAAATTTTTTCGGAAAATATTTCCGATGAGCTATTGCTCGGAAAGGATGGAACCAAAATGAAGGCTACCGGCATTGTACGAAGGATCGATGATCTGGGAAGAGTTGTTATCCCGAAAGAGATCAGGAGAACTATGAGAATAAGGGAGGGCGACCCCTCTCTGAACACATTGATACAGTCGGAAGCCCTGGTTATTGCTTTAGATAAGGCTTTTGACAAGAGTACATAACATACTTCGACATTATTTTCAAGTCTTTTTCCGCTTTATCTTTTATTGTGCGTACCCGTCAAATGCCGCACGTCCCCAATAAAAAACTCCGGACGAAACAAAATCATCCGGAGAAAAAAATTTGATCGGCACTTTCTTATAAAAAAACGCAGAAGCTGTTTACTTCTGCGCTGTTAATTAAAACCAGACTTTTTGGAGTTAATCCATCAAATCAGCCTCCGAAAAAGCTTGCAAAATTGAATCCCGTAGGCATTGGCAGTGTAAACATATATATTGTTGCAAACAGGAAGCCTGCAACAGATACACCAAGAACAATATACCTGTTGGGAAGATTTTTGAATGTACCTACAATACCCAGCAGGAACAGCACCACCGAGTAAATTACCGTTACAAGTCCGAATGCGTCGCCGTGTGCGTTGTCCTTTTTGCCCTGTTCCAGTATTTCGTTGGACTGAGTTATAAGGTCGTAATATGTACCGAAGTAGCTGTCAACATAACCCTCCATTTCAAAAGGCGAGGTCATCTCTTCCTGCTCCAGCGCCCAGTTAATGGCGTCAATAAATTCATCGGTGCAGTTGTCGTATATAAGCTGATCCAACCGCCATTCACATTTTTCCACCTCGTCGGTATCTCCCTGTTCCTCGGCAAACTGTGAATCTATCAGAATTTCATTGATCTGGTTCCATGTCATCATATCCTGCATAAGAGACTGTGAAGCCGTATTATACTCTGAATTTGCCTCCGAAGCAAGATTATTGCTCAAAGTGTAGTTTGTGGATTGATTTCCGCCGTGAAGCGAACCTATCCACGAAGCCCACGATGTTGCAAGTGCGGTAATACCTAAAAATATTGCTACGATGATCTCAAGCACCTTTTCCTTATGCTCTATGTCGTTCTTTTTGGTCTCCGCGGTATTAGTATTATTCTGTTCAGACATTTTTGATTCCCCCTAATTAAAGTCCCAATGCCGAAAGCTCTTCGGCGGTTTTATCAACAAGCTCTTCGCAGGTTTTAGCTTTTTTGCCTGCCATGCTGCCCAGGCCGAACAATCCGCCCGTGATCATGTTAATAGCAGTATTTGCAGCCAGTTTTCTCATGCCTGCCTCTTCGTTTTTCTGAACAACAACGGCGGAAGAAGGCTTTCCGCCTATTCCTCCTGCAATGATCTGTACCTGATTCTGGCTGTCAAGAGCCGGGAATGTGATAAGATACGCAAGACCTTGCTTGGTAAGTGACGGTTGACCGGCTGTGAATGCTGATCCTTTGATAGCTTCATACAAACTTTCCGTTGTATATTCTCCTTTTAAAGTAAGTTTTTTGATTTTTACTCCAAATGCCATGACTATTTCCCTCTTTCAAACAAAAAATTGCGGATATTTCTGCCGTTTTAAACAACTTGAAACTGCATATAAGTCATTTTAGCACATCGGCTGGGGATTGTCATCACCTTTTTGGGTGAGTTTAATCAAAAATAGTAAAGGTTTGGCAAATAATTAGAAATATTAGATTAAAATGATGCGAAAAGTGTAAAGATATTTCTTTTCATTCAGAGCATAATTGACAGCCTTGCCAAG
>CAMAIG010000370.1 GCA_945835085.1 uncultured Ruminococcus sp.
AAGCTCTGAGGTTGGCTTTGTTTCATCATAGCCGTGGTCAAGATATGTAATTTCTTCCTTTGGAAGAGGGAAGATTTTCGGCTTGTCAAAGCCGAGTGCTTTAAGCATATCAGGGCAGGACTTTCCTGACGGCTTTATCCAATGCGTATCCCAGGATTCGTCCGTTGAATAATACTCATGCGGACAGCCGGCAGGGATAAAGAATGCGGTGTACGGATTTATTATATGTTTCTCTCCGTTCATTATAAGTACGCCGCTGCCTTTTGTACAATAAAGAGCCTTGGCATAATTGTCACCTTTGTCGCATTTAACATGATACTGCCATTCGTTCAGCCCTACGCTCACCAAAAAGACGGGAAGACTGCTTTCTTTGCTGATTATCGGATAATCGTAGAATTTCAAAATTAAATCACCGCCTGTGCTAAAATTGTTATATCTTAATAATATCATTCATTGACTTGTTTGTCAATAAGCGTTATAATCTATTAAAACAAGAAAGGGTGATTTTTTTGAGAACAGTCAGGGAACTAAACGATTTCTGGAGATTCACAAAGCTTCCCGCAGGAATGAATATATCGAAAGACAACGTTATCTCTCCCGAATATGAAGATGCGTCATGGCAGCCTGTTGTACTGCCGCATACATATAATTCTGAAGACGGTGCAGGCAGAATGGCAGCTGCAGACGGTGGGGACTACTACCGTGGAACTGTATGCTACCGCAGAAACCTTGCGCTGAGTTTTGAAGAATGCAGCGGAAAAGAACTCTATCTGGAATTTGAAGGTGCTAATACTGTTGCGGAAGTCTATATAAATGGCAGATTTGCAGGAGAGCACAGCGGAGGGTATTCAGCTTTCAGATTTGATATTACGGACTATATATACCAGGACAAAGACAATCTGATAGCTGTTATCGTATCGAATGCTCCCACCGATTATATTGCGCCGATAACCGAAAATGGCGATTTCACGAAAATGGGCGGCTTGTACAGGGGTGTAAAGCTTATTGCAGTCGAGCCTGTTCATATTGCTCTGAAAGACAGCGGCTCCTGCGGAGTATATATAACCCCACGCAATATTTCAGAAACATCTGCGGATATAGGCATACTTGTCAAGCTGGATAAAGCCGAAACCGCAGAGGCTAAGGCTGTGATATTTGATCCGCAGGGAAATCCTGTAACGGAGTTTTTCGGCGGAGCGGACAAAGACAGGATAACGCTTTCGGGAAAAATCAACTGCCCGAAACTCTGGAACGGAGTAAACTCTCCCGCCCTTTATCGTACGGAGATAACCTTATTCTGCAATGGGAAACCCGTCGATAGGATTGAACAGGAATTCGGAATACGCTCGTACCGCATAGATACCGATAACGGCTTTTTCCTCAACGGCAAGCCATATCCGCTCCATGGGGTGAACTACCACCAGGACAGTTACGAATCCGGCTGGGCAATGACTGACGCTCAGCGTGAGCGGGATTATCATATCATTCGTGACATGGGCTGTACCGCTGTAAGAATGGCTCACTACCAGCATTGTGACCATGAGTATTCATTATGTGACAGGCTGGGTCTGTGCGTTTGGACGGAGATAGGCATAATCAATAAAATGTCTGCCGATGACAGCGACGCTCATATTCTTTCAGACGGCTTTGGAGATAACGCAAAACAGCAGCTTCGTGAGCTTATCAGGCAGAATTACAATCACCCGTCAGTTATCGTCTGGGGATTGTCCAACGAACTTCACCAGATGACCGATGAAATATTCGGGCTTTACAGTGAGCTTTATGAAATTGCCTGCGAAGAGGACGATACAAGGCTGAAAACCTTTGCAGACAATCAGTTTTACGGCAGATTTCTGGAGCTTCCTGCCGATGTGGTCGGGTATAACCGTTATTTTGGCTGGTATAAGGATGCCGGCAGTTCGGAGAATTTCGGCGAATGGCTTGACCTATACCATAACGAAAAGGAAAAGCGCCCTGTCTGCCTTTCCGAATACGGCGGCGGTGGGGCAATTTCGCAGCACAAGGACAATGTGAATTGGGAAAGCGATATAGACCCTGTCGGAGTACGGCATTATGAGAACTATCAGTCGCAGCTGCACGAGATATTGTGGAAACAATTCTCGGTCAGAAAGTACCTATGGGCTGAATTTATATGGTGTATGTTCGATTTTGCGTCCTATGGGCGAGTGGAGGGAGATACAAAGTCGCAGAACGACAAGGGACTTTGCACAAGGGAGCGCATTCCAAAGGACGTATATTTCTTTTACAGATCCGTATGGAGCAGCGAAAAAACCGTTTATATAACTGAACGCAGGCATGAATACAGAAATTGTGATGTCCCTTTTGTAAAGGTTTATTCAAATGCGGACGCAGTGGAGCTTTGTATAAATGATGTTTCGCACGGCAGGATATCCCGGTGCGAACTTCCCGATGCCGAGAGCACTGTTTTCGTGTGGAAAAATATAAAGATAAAAACCGGCACGAAAAACAAGATATGTGCTAAAGCATATTTCAGCGACGGAACATCAAGGACCGACTATGCATTCTGGACAGGTAAATAAACGTGTCAATACATTTCATTTTTTATACCTCTCAAATACCTATCAAACAGCATTGTTAAGTACTCGGTGAGAGGTTCTGATTTATGGACCTGTCCATAATCTGTCCATTTTTCCCACTTGATTTTTTCTTTCAAAACTTATCAAGCGTTATCAATCATTGACAATTTCTA
>CAMAIG010000371.1 GCA_945835085.1 uncultured Ruminococcus sp.
TAACTTCTCCGTCGGACTTGCCCTTAGGATCGAAGTCGGAACCGCCCTTACCGCCGCCCATAGGGAGAGTTGTAAGGCTGTTCTTGAATACCTGCTCAAAGCCCAGGAACTTGATAATACCAATATATACGGAAGGATGAAGTCTGATACCGCCCTTGTAAGGACCGATTGCAGAGTTGAACTGTACTCTGAAACCACGGTTAACCTGAACCTTGCCATTATCATCAACCCAAGGAACACGGAAAATGATCTGTCTTTCAGGCTCAACTATTCTTTCGAGAACGCCTGCATCTACAAGATCAGGTCTTTTTTCTACAACAGGCTGAAGGGTCTCAAGAACCTCTGTAACAGCCTGAATGAATTCGGGCTCACCGGGATTACGCTTCTTAACTGTTTCGATAAGATCAATAAGATATTTGTTGGTTAACGCCATTGTTAACAACCTCCCTAAAAAATTTCACTAAATGCATATCCGTAGCATCAAGCATATTATTATTATATCACTGCGCTAAAAATTTTGCAAGACTTAAAAGAGAAATTTGCAAAAAAATTCCGACACATTTTTTGAGCATTTTAACCAAAATATGTGATTAAGTCCTAAAAATCAGCTTAAATCACATTAATTCCGAGTAAATATCATTCTTTTTAAAGCCTGTTAATTGTGCAGCTTCTTTGCAGGCATCAGTCATTTTCATGCCGTTTTGAATAAGCTTTCCTGCAATTTCCGCAGCTTCGGCAAGAGTGTATTCATGACTGTCCTCCTTATCCGAGCAGCCTTCAACAACAAGAACATACTCTCCTCTGGGTGACGCAGTTTCATAAAATTCTATAGCTTCGGATAATGTTGTTCGCATTACCTCTTCATGTATCTTTGTAAGCTCACGGCAAATGGATATCCGCCTGTCACCGAAATACTGCAGCATATCCTCAAGGGTCGATCTCAGCTTATGGGGAGCTTCATAAAAAATCAGAGTATGTGTATCCTTTGCAACAGATTTCAGATGTGCATACCTTTGCTTTTTTGTAACGGAAAGAAACCCTTCAAATGTAAACCTTGACGCAGGTATACCGCAAACTGCTGCCGCTGTTGCCATAGCAGTAGGCCCCGGAACTGCTTCAACGGCAATATCAAGATCACGGCATTTTCTTACAAGGTCTTCTCCCGGGTCTGAAATACAGGGCATTCCCGCATCTGTCACAACAGCACAGTTCTCCCCAGCCGCAAGACGGGAAATAATGCTTTCTGACACATTTGCTGCCGAATGCTCATGATAGCTCACAAGGGGCTTTTTTATATCAAAATGATTAAGCAGCTTAACCGTCACTCTTGTATCCTCAGTGCAGATAAAATCAACCTCCGACAAAATCCTAACCGCTCTGTATGTTATATCTTCAAGATTTCCGATGGGCGTTCCAACCACATAAAGTTTTCCGGACATTTTATTGTTCCTTTCCGTTTTCGGCATGATGACCGTAGATTTCCGCAAGCTCAGGGCTAATACCGCCGTTTCCCATGTAAAGCTGAGGCATGACCTTCATGAATGCGCCTCCGCCCTTTCTTCCTTCAATCAGAAACAGCCATGGAGCAGTGTGTTCATTTTTTGAAACAAACCTCAGGCATTTCGGCTCAATGTTATTGGCTTTCATTGCCGAGATAACATCTGCAAGCCTTTCGGGACGATTGCATAAGCATAATCTTCCGCCGAATTTCAAAAGCCGTGAGGCAGCTGCACAGACATCATTGATATTGCACAGTATCTCGTGACGAGCTATCCTGTGAGCATCAAGCTCGCTTTGAATACCTGCATCAGCTGCTTTATAAGGAGGATTGCAGGTAACAACATCGCACCTGTCAAAAGGTGCCCCCTCATTAAGCTGCTTTATATCCATAAGAAGGGGGTGCACATTTTCAAGCCCCGAATGTTCAACGGTTATATTGAACTGTTCGATCGCCTGCTGCTGAATATCAATACCGTAAACCTCTTTAGGCGAGTATCGTATCTTCATAAGTACAGCGATTATTCCACAGCCTGTACCAAGATCGCAGACAATATCCTTGCGGCGAACCTTTGCAAAATCTGCCAGCAGGAACGCATCTGTACCGAAGGTATGCTCTTTTGTAACACAGATCTCGCAATTATCCCCTAATTTTTCAAATTTTGTATATTTTTCCATAAAACGCTCCCGGGAATAGGCTTAATATCAATCCTTTTTATCGGGCTTTTTCTTCAACACAAATAAAAGAATTGCCGAAACTGCCGCTGCAGAAACCGCAAGAATTATGGGCAGTGCAAAGGAAGAACTGTTATTATTTTCCGAAGGCTCGGCATTTTCTATTGTAGTTTCATCGGGCATCTCAGAGGTTTCGATTTCGGATGAGGTTTCCGAAACGGTTTCGGAGATCACTTCTTCTGAAGTAGTTTCAGAGGACGCTTCGGCAGATGTTTCCTGTTCTGATTCAGAAACAGCTTCCGTATCTTCCGATGAAGCAGCTGTTGTTTCAGAAGCTTCACTTACGGTTGTTATTTCGGTTTCGGTTTTAGTTTCAGTCATTATCTCCTTTTCACCGGGAGCATTAAGAAACACCCAGCCAAGGCTGTTGTCAATGTTTATCCACTTATTTCCGTTTTCATCTGTATATACCGGATGATCGCTTTCGGATATAAAGAGATATTCCCAATCACTTGAGGAAATAACATTCTTGACCTCCGATGACATGGGATATG
>CAMAIG010000372.1 GCA_945835085.1 uncultured Ruminococcus sp.
AAAATTCTGCATTATTTCTTTTTCGTCAAACTAAAAATGCTGCATATCCCGTTACTGAGATATGCAGCATTTTTTTATCGTCTTTTCATTGTGTTTACAAGATAGATGAACTCGTCCTTGAACTCGTCGGAAGAATAGTCATACTCGGAAAGCTGTGTGGCAATATTTCCAAAGGTAATATCACCGATGTACTTGCTGTTTCTGAGAAGCATTCCGAATTCCGCTACACCTGCTGCAAATGTGAGATCTTCTGACATTACATAGGAATAATCGGATCTTTTCACTGCCTTTGAGATAAGCCTGCTTGTTTCCCCGTCAGGCTCCTTATATCTGATGCTTACAGTCAGCAGTTCATCTCCCGATACTCCCTCGGAAGTTGATGAATATTTCAGTTCAGTGCCTATCTCCATTTCACTGCCGGCAGGAATAAGCTCATAAAGCACTGTGACACTGTGACCTGCACCTATTTCGCCTGCATCCTTTGTATCGTCATTAAAATCCTCATCAGCCATAACTCTGTTTTCGTAGCCTATAAGACGATATCCCTTAACATTGGCGGGATTGAATTCCACCTGAAATTTAACGTCCTTTGCAACAGTGATAAGCGTGGAGCTCATTTCGTCCACAAGCACCTTCCTTGCTTCTCTTTCGCTGTCGATATAGGAATAATTGCCGTTTCCGTGATCTGCAATGGCTTCAAGGCGGTTATCCTTATAGTTGCCCGATCCGAAGCCCAGGACCGACAGGAAAACTCCCTTCTCCCGCTTTTCTTCAACAAGACGAGTAAGCTCAGCTTCCGAAGAAATGCCTACATTAAGATCGCCGTCCGTGGCAAGGATAATGCGGTTATTTCCGCCCTCAATAAAGTATTTTTCTGCAATCTCATATGCTGTATTTATGCCTGCCGCTCCTGCCGTTGAACCGCCTGCCTCAAGGCTGTTTATGACATCAAGTATCCTTGCGCTGTCATTTCCGTCTGCACCTTCAAGCTTTATTTCATCGCTTCCTGCATAGGTTACGATGGATATCCTGTCGGCAGGACTGAGATTTTCGGTAAGCATGGAAAATGCCTTCTGCACCAGCGGAAGCTTATCATCGCTGTACATCGAGCCGCTGACATCTATCAGAAAAACAAGATTCATAGGCGCTCTGTCATCAGATGCTGCCGAGCCTTTATAGGTGCTGATGCCTATCATCATAAGCTTGTTGTTATCGTTCCAGGGGCAGTCCGATATCTCGGTGGTTATGGAAAACGGCTCCCCTGCCTCGGGTGACGGATAATCGTAATCAAAATAGTTTATCATCTCTTCTATTCTGACAGAATCGGGATCAATACGTTTTCCGCTGTAGATCATTCTTCTTACATTGGTATAGGAAGCTGTATCAACATCTGCGGAAAATGTGGACAGAGGTGATGTAGAAACGGTAGTGTAGCCGTTTTCCGTGTAATAATTATATTCCTCGGTGTTATATTCTTCTGCGGGAGCAGTATCGGGGTAATATCCTTCTGAAATATATTCCTCCTCTGCTTCACATACCGCCATTGTTGGTGTGGGCTTTTCTTCATCCATGTTCACAAATGCTTCATCTTGTGCACTTCCACATCCGCAAAAAACAGTTAGGGCTGCTATACATGATAAAAGCTTTAATATACTCTTTTTCATAAACTTTTCCTCCCGGCTCAGCCTTTCAGTGCCTCCCAGCTTTCAAACAGCTTTTCAAGGGAGCATTCGGCTGTAATTGTCATACGGTCGTAAAAATAATCATCTGCATAGACCTGAGGATAGGAAATATAGCTTGAATTTTCACACAGAGATCTCCAGCCGTTGTGGCAGATAACAGTTCTGTCACGGGCTATTTCTATCTGAGGAGCATTGTCAAAGACGATACGAAGCGTGCCGTTATCATCACATACAGGAAGGAGATATTCTCTGCCCTTCCTAAGAGCATAGGGCGATCTTGATGTCAGATAACAGGTTTCCTCTTCCATGTTGTTTCCGCTTAAGGAAACGCTGTGAATGATCTCTGCTTCATACCAAATTCCGTCGGACCTGACAGTGGATGATACTATCCTGCAGTCAATGAAAAGGTCTGTTTTCATAAGGACATTCTCTTCCACAAAATATTCCTCGGGCGCTTCCGATGCAAATGAGCCGATATGCTCACTGTCAGTCGTATCGTAAAGGTTAAGCTGCTCATAGCTCCTGACCTGAGCACATTCGGTAACATATACCCATTCGGAGCTTTTTTCATTCACTTCTTCATCACAGGCTTCCTCGGAGAAGCTGTCATATCTGTCATTTGCTGCTATATTTGCCTCGGCACCGGACAAATTGTCCTGTGCCTTATCCATTTTAGCTGTATCGTTACTTATACCCATCACTGAGGTAATGCAGA
Organism: uncultured Ruminococcus sp.; assembly: GCA_945835085.1. Lineage (GTDB taxonomy): Bacteria > Bacillota > Clostridia > Oscillospirales > Ruminococcaceae > Huintestinicola. The sequence continues at coordinate 2,398 of CAMAIG010000372.1, forward strand.
AAACGGCTGCGAAAACGGCGGCAGCGGAAGCGATAGTGCGATAAACATTGATCCTACGGTTCTTTTTGGAACAGCCGCATTCCTCTGCTGCGGTGATGAACGGGGTGATGTTGTCATCACCCGGCTCGGAGGAAGCTATCTTGTCCCAGAGCTTATCCATATCGGGCGCAGATACTTCAATATTATTTATGTAGTCTTTTTCAAACCTGCTGTTCATATCTGCACCTCCCCGTAAAGCTTTCTTAGTTTTTTTATAGCTGACTGATATCGCCATGCTGCTGTGCCTATGGGAATTTTAAGTATATCCGCTATTTCCGA
>CAMAIG010000373.1 GCA_945835085.1 uncultured Ruminococcus sp.
TTTTTTTATTGTTTTAATACGGTTACAGCTGTTTGAAGCCCGATAATTTATACATATATCCAATTTATCGGGAAAATTTCCTTATAAAAATAAGGCTGCCGCAGCAAAAGCCGCAACAGCCCGAGATCTTATAGTATTGTGCTTATCAGCCCATAACAGCTACAACTTCGTGTATGCCGCTTGTGATGCCGGAAATAACATTGCCTTCAATAGCCTTTCCGTCAACAGTTACAGACTTGATACCCTTGCTGATGTGATCGGGGTTTTCGATCTTGATATTGTATGTTGCACCTCTGAACTGACGGGAAACAGAATAACCGTCCCAATCCTTAGGAATAGAAGGATCGATCTTGAGTCCGTCATAATCAGGAATGATACCGAGGATATACTGAGAAATAGCCACAAAGTTCCATGCCGCAGTACCGGTGAGCCAGCTGTTCTTAGCTTCGCCGAAACGCTTAGCATCCTTACCTGCGATCATCTGAGCATATACATAAGGCTCGGTTCTGTGGAGCTTTTCATCCTCCTGATATGCAGGAGCAATTCTTGTGTAGTAATCAAATGCCTTATCACCCATGCCTGCATAAGCAGCAGCACAGATAATCCATGCATTGTTGTGGCAGAAAATACCTGCATTCTCCTTGTATCCGCCGGGATATGTGGAAATCTCGCCGTATTCAACGATGTATCTTGTAAATGCGGGGTTGTTAAGAACAAGACCATGCTCTGTGCCAAGGTACTTGTCAATGCTTGCGATAGTCTTTTCGGTGAATTCCTTTCCGCCGATATCAGACATAATGCAGAAGCCCTGAGGTTCGATGAAGATCTTGCCTTCCTCGTTTTCGTTTGAGCCGACCTTCTTGCCGTAAGCATCGTAAGCTCTGAGGAACCAGTCACCGTCCCAGCCGTACTTGATGATAGCGTCCTTCATTGCGTCGATCTCAGCCTGAGCCTTGTCTGCCTCGGCATTATCGCCCATCTTGCGGCAAAGAGCAACATACTCGGGTCCGATATATGTGAACATACCTGCGATCATTACAGATTCAGCAGTCTGCTCGTTAAGGGGCTTGCCTGTTTCGGGGTCAACCTCCTTAGCGATGTTGCTTGCAGTGTTCTGGAAGCTTTCGCCGGGAACACGGGAGAAGCAGTTGAGGTTGAGGCAGTCATTCCAGTCAGCACGTCCGATAAGGGGAAGACCGTGAGGACCCTTGTTGTTTACAACGTGGTAGAAGCTTCTCTTGAGGTGGTCAAGGAGAGGCTGTGCAAGCTTAGGATCGTTTTTGTAATCTACCATTTCCTTAAGGATATCGTAGTCGCCGGTTTCCTTTATGTAAGCAGCGGTCGAGAGGATCATCCAGAGGGGATCGTCATTGAAGTTTGTGCCTGCAGCGTCGTTGCCCTTCTTGGTAAGGGGCTGATACTGATGATAGTTTCCGCCGTCTTCAAGCTGTGTAGCAGCGATATCAAGGATTCTTTCTCTTGCTCTTTCGGGGATCTGATGAACAAATCCGAGAATATCCTGGTTGGAATCACGGAAGCCCATTCCACGTCCGATACCGCTCTCAAAGTAGGAAGCAGAACGTGACAGGTTGAATGTAACCATGCACTGATACTGGTTCCAGATATTAACCTGTCTGTTGAGCTTCTCATCGGGAGAATCAATAGTATACTTAGCAAGAAGATCGTCCCAGGTCTTTTTAAGCTCTTCAAGAGCAGCGTCAGCCTTTTCGGCAGTGTCGAACTTCTTGAGCATCTCATATGCACGGGACTTGTTCATGGAACCGTCTGCATTGAACTTCTCGGGATAAGGATTTTCAACATAGCCAAGAACATAAACGAGAGTCTTTTCTTCGCCTGCTTCAAGAGTAACATTGATGCAGTGAGAAGCAACAGGGGACCAGCCGTCTGCAACGGAGTTGTTAGACTTGCCGTTCATAACTGTTTCGGGGTTGCCGAAATCATTGTAAATGCTTCCCATAAATGTTTCTCTGTCTGTATCAAAGCCGTCGATCTTCTCATTTACGGTGTAGAAAGCAAAATGATTTCTTCTTTCCTTGTACTCGGTTTTATGATAGATAGTGCTTCCTTCGATTTCAACTTCACCTGTGTTGAAATTTCTCTGGAAGTTAGCGGAGTCGTCCTGTGCGTCCCAAAGACACCACTCAATAAATGAGAAAAGCTTAAAGGACTTCTTTGCGCTGCCCTCATTCTTGAGAACGACCTTCTGGACCTCTCCTGTGAAGTTCTGAGGAACAAAGAATGTTACCTCAGCGGAGATATCGTTCTTTTTGCCCTTGATAATGGTGTAGCCCATACCGTGACGGCAAACATAATCGTCAAGCTCGGTCTTTACAGGGGACCAACCGGGGTTCCATACGGTGCCGTTATCGTTTATGTAGAAATAACGTCCGCCTGCATCTGCAGGAACATTGTTGTAGCGGTAACGAGTGATTCTTGCAAGACGGGCATCCTTATAGAAGCTGTAACCGCCTGCGGTATTGGATATCAGGCTGAAAAAGTCCTGTGTTCCAAGGTAGTTTATCCAAGGATAAGGGGTCTTTGGCGAAGTAATGACATACTCCTTGTTCACTTCGTCATAGAAACCGAATTTCATTGAACATACCTCATTTTTCTGAAATTTATGTGTAATGACAGTAAAACATACACGTCATTATTGTTATTATTTATCGGTCTTTCTACACCGTTAATAAAATA
>CAMAIG010000374.1 GCA_945835085.1 uncultured Ruminococcus sp.
TGCACACTGCATTATCAGAAGTTCATCAAATCCCAGCCGCCTTTTGGAGATCTCTGCTCCATGAGAGGATTCCGGGAAATGTATGTTTTTGACCGCATATTCCTCTGTACACAGCTCAAATCTGTTCCGGACAAAATCCGGGATAAATTCCTCTATCTGCTCGGATACAGCTGAAAGAGCAGCGGATATATTGGTAATCAACATCTGAGCCGTAAGGCCCTCCGTAAGCGGATATTTGGGGCGAATATGAACGCTGTCGCTTTCGGGAATCACAAGAGGAGTGTTCATTTCCTTTCTTGTAAATCCTCCCGTGACCCTCCCGTATAAACGATATTCCCTATCCTGAACAAGGGCATCATATGCATAACGGTTGTTGTATATCGTAACGGTAAGGGTATCTGTGCCGTCATCTATCACCACCTTGTAAAGAACAAGTCCCTGTCTTATCCTTGCAGCGGGCAGCTTGCTTTTTACAAATCCTTTTATGACCGAATGTTCATTTATCGGTGCTTCGGAAATGCTCACAGGCTCGGTAAAGTCGGTATAATCCCTGGGATAATGCTCCAAAAGATCCCCGATGGTGTTTATACCTATTTTTTTATATATTTCAGCCCTTTTTGCAGCTATCCCGCTAAGAGCTGTAATACTGTCAGTTATTTTCATTCAGAAAAGATCCTTTCGCATATTTCCGATGTTTTTCTGTACAGGTAATCTAAATCCTCTCCGATAAAGAATTCACCCTTTTCATAAAGTATCCTGCCGCCAACTGCTGTCATAATCACATTTTCCTTTGAGCCACTGAAAACAATATTCTTTATTATATTATTCTCGGGCTGCATATTGGGTCGGGTCATGTCAATAACGGCAAAATCAGCATTCATGCCTTCCGAAATATTGCCGCAGTTTTCAAGTCCCATAGCCTTGGCTCCGCCCACAATTGCGGCTCTGAGGATATACTCTGCATTCATGGCGGAAGCGTCATTATATTTCAGCTTCTGAAGGACGCAGGCAAGATACATTTCTCTGAACATATCAAGAGCGTTATTGCTTGCAGCACCGTCCGTTCCCACAGCAAGGTTTATTCCCTTTTCGCTTATCTTCACAAGATCTGCAATACCGCTGGCAAGCTTTGCGTTGCTTGCAGGGTTAGTAACGGCAGTAAGCCCCTTTCTGCTGAAAATATCCAGATCATTTTCGGAAAGATATACGCAGTGATACCCTCCCCCGCCGTATTCAAACAAACCTATCGAATCCATAAGCTCTGTGGGAGTCATACCGTAACGACCGATGCAGTCCTTCGTTTCGGAGAACGTTTCGCTGTTATGGCACCATACAGGCGCTTTGTATTTATGGGCAAGCTGAGCTATACCCTCCATAAGCTCCCTGCTTGTGGTATATTCCGCATGAAATCCCAGCTTATACGATATCAGTGGGTCATAGGAATTAAAACGAATATAGTAGTCCTCCAGCTTTTCAAGGCTTTCGCTGAAATTGTTGAGAGCCCCGCAGAATACACACCTGAACCCCGTTTCCTTGAATGCCTTTGCCATTGCATCGGGGAAATAGTACATATCAAAGCAGCTTGTGATACCGCTTGAAAGATATTCACATACAGCAAGCTGAGTCAGAATATAATTATCCTCCGCCGTCAGCTTTGCTTCATGAGGAAAAACCGCTTCATTCAGCCATCTGTCAAGGGGAAGGTCCTCGGCGTATGACCTGAGAAAAACCATGGGAGAATGAGTATGTGCATCATTGAATCCCGGGATAACAAGGTTATTTTTTATATCTATGACCCTGTCAGCCTCATGGTCGGAAGCACTTCCGACACTGACAAATTTTCCCTTGTCAATACCGATATCTCCGCTTTTTATGCTCATGGTGTCGGTATCGAGATATCTGGCGTTAATTAGCTTGAGTTCCATATTTTTCCCCTTCCTTACATTAATAAACTATCCTGCTGCCGTTTCTGTCCTTGCTGACATTGATACAGCAAGGTATTTCCTCCCTGAGCTTTTCAACATGGGAAATTATTCCAATTGTGCGTCCTGAAGCCGATATTTCAAATATCATGTTAACAGCGTCCTTCAAAGCAGCAGGGTCAAGAGAGCCGAAGCCTTCATCAATGAACATCGCATCAATGGAAATGCCTCCGAACCTGCTCTGTACCACAGTTGAAAGCGCAACTCCCATAACAAGGGAAATAAGGAATTTCTCTCCTCCCGAAAGCTGAGCGGCAGCATAGCTTGCGGAATTTCCTGCAAGAGTGTTTTCAACTAGAAGATCAAGTCCCTGCTTTTTATTCGCCTTCATTTTCTGCTGACGAACCAACCTGAATGTTCCTCCCAGCATTTCGGAAAGAATACAGTTTGCCTCATCGATCACCATATCAAGCATTACTCCAAGCACATATCGGGTAAAGGAAATTCCTCTTGATCCGCTCATTTCCTCCGCAAATGCTGTCTGACGTGCGTTTGCCGCTTCCTCGTTTTTAAGCACCAGATCTTTGCTTCTTGATGCTGCTGCTAATTCCGATATCCTGTCCTTCTTTTCCTCACAGCTGCTTATTTCATGTAGAAGCTCGCTGCACTTACGGTCTATTTCCGAATATTTCTTCTTTATCAGTTCAATATCGGGACGTTCTCTTCCAGCTATCTCCTCGGTGAACATTTCACAGGAACGATCGGCAGAAGTAAC
>CAMAIG010000375.1 GCA_945835085.1 uncultured Ruminococcus sp.
AAGCTGCTCCATTGCACGCTTTGCATTCATATCGGTGTTTGCACAAATGGAAAGAGCAATAAGAGTTTCGTCCGTGTGAAGAAGGGGATTGTTGCTGCCCAGGTGATTTACCTTAAGACTCTGGATAGGCTCAATAACTTCCGGGGACATTAGAAGCACATCATCGTCAATTCCTGCAAGATGCTTGAGGGCGTTTAGGAGAAGGGCAGAGGATGAACCAAGCAGGTTAGATGTTTTTCCTGTGATAATTGTACCATCTGTAAGCTCCATTGCAGCAGCGGGAGCACCTGTTGCAGCTTCCTTTGCAAGTGCGGGAGCAACAACATTTCTGTCTTCGGCGCTTATTCCTGCCTGCTTCAGAAGCAGCTCCAGCTTATATACCTCTTCGGCAGAGGCACTGCCCTTCTTGTTTTCACAGAGTGCTGTATAGTAACGTCTGATGATCTCTGCTTTTGAAGCCTCGCTAACGATATCATTATCAATGATGCAGTTGCCTGCCATGTTAACTCCCATATCTGTAGGAGATTTATAGGGAGATTCCCCGAGAATTTTCTCAAACATGGCATTTAATACAGGGAAAATTTCAATATCACGGTTGTAGTTTACCGTTGTAACGCCATAGGATTCCAGGTGGAAGGGGTCGATCATGTTTACATCGTTCAGGTCGGCCGTCGCAGCCTCATAAGCAACATTTACCGGGTGACGAAGGGGAATGTTCCATATAGGGAAGGTCTCAAATTTAGCATAGCCTGCATTGATGCCTCTTTTATGGTCATGATAAAGCTGTGAAAGGCAGGTAGCCATTTTTCCGCTTCCGGGACCCGGAGCAGTAACAACAACAAGGCGTCTGCTTGTTTCAATATATTCATTTTTTCCGTAGCCTTCGTCGCTTATGATGTAGGACAGGTTAGAGGGGTATCCTTTTATGTGATAATGGTGGTAAACCTTTATGCCAAGGGCTTCAAGACGGCTTTGGAATGCATCTGCCGAAGGCTGACCTTCGTATCTTGTAAGCACAACGCTGCCGACATAAAGACCGATCTTTGTAAAAACATTTATAAGACGGATTACATCCTTATCATATGTAATTCCAAGATCTCCACGAACCTTGTTCTTTTCAATATCGCCTGCATTAATAACGATAACGATCTCTGCCTCTTCCTTGAGCTGAAGAAGCATCTGAAGCTTACTGTCGGGCTTGAAACCGGGAAGGACTCTTGATGCATGGAAATCATCAAACAGCTTTCCGCCGAATTCAAGGTAGAGCTTGTCCCCGAATTGAGAAATTCTTTCCCGTATATGTTCAGACTGCATTTTCAGATATTTATCATTATCAAAACCAATTCCTGCAAGCATTAAAAAAGCTCCCTTCAAATTAAATAACAATCATATTAATTATATACCATATCAATAAAAATTTCAAGTAGCAAAATAACAAAATTCAACAAAAAGATAAATCAGGATTTATACATCGGCAATGCATAATACAGAATAGTATCTTTCATAAAAAAGCCTTAGGATCATTGACGTAAATAGTCCTAAGGCTTATATATTCCGCAAAAATTATTGCTTTTTCAAATCGACGCAGGCAACGATCATCTCACCCTTTTTGCTGTAAAATTTCGATGAAATGGTTTTGCAGCTTTTGCCTGTGGCATTAGATATGTACCAGCCCGAAATGAACGGGTCCTCTATCTGCTCCTTTATAGCGTAAAAATAGTTTTTGATATCGTGATTAACACCAATTACTGCAGGGCGGAAGCCGTCGAGTATCTCTGTATCGGGAGTCATTACAGTATCTGTTATCTGAAAGCCCTTTTTGTCGATGAGAAATGCACATTCAATTTCGTTGTGTTCATTGACATAATCCCGAAGCTCGGCATTGTAATCGTCATGAGTCATGCAGGCAAGACGATTTACAAGCTCATAAATTATCCTCTTATAGCTTTCTATCTTCATGTTAACAATGGTGGGATTTTTCTTTGTGGAGATATTAAGCTTCTGGGCAGCGTCTTCAACTCTTAAACGTGCTTCGTTGGTGAAAAGATAGTTGAACTGTTCAGGCTTCTGGAAATAAAAGCCCTGGAAATAATCCACGCCGAGTATCATGCAGGTAATTACCTCGTCAACAGTTTCAACGCCCTCCGCAATAGTCATTGCACCTATCTGTTTAGCGGTGTTTATGATAGAGCGAAAGACCTCCTGATTGTATTTGTTTGATTCGATCTGTGAAACTATCGCCCTGTCGATCTTGATAATATCGGGATTAACGAGCATTATGCGGTTTAGAGTATCAAATCCCGCACTCACGTTATCAAGAGCAATAAGAAATCCCTTTGAACGGTAGAAATCCACAAACATCATCAGATTGTATGAATCGTTTACCCTTGATTCATTCAGTTCAATTACTATATTCTGAGGAGAAATATTGTTTTCAGAAGCGGTTTTCAGAATTTCGCCCGTTCCCGAAGTGATATCATTCAGCACCGAGGTTTCAAAATTGATGAACAGGGAAGGGGCACTGCTTTCGGTAGAAAAAGCACGCATTGCCTTTTCACGGCATATCCTGTCAAGTGTAAGAACACTTCCGTCCTTTTTGGCGTATTCAAAAAGAAAATAGGGACTTACAATCTCGCCCTGATAAATTCCTCTTGACAGAGCTTCAAGACCGATGTATTTTTTTGTGTTAAGTGA
>CAMAIG010000376.1 GCA_945835085.1 uncultured Ruminococcus sp.
GACGAAAAATCTGACTGCGCATCTTGCGCACAAGCTCTGTGCGGTGTTGCCTTAAAACAGTATTAGTTTAAAGCAGCAGCCCCAAACTGCTGCTTTTTATTATTAAGCGCAAAAATATCTTGCTAAAAATGCATTATTATGATATAATCATATTGCACAGCTGTGCACAAAAAAACTGAAAGGATAATCCGATTTGAAAGGCTACAGAATAAGTATTCTCCGCCACGGCAGGACCGAGGCAAATGAAAAGGGAATTTATATAGGAAAGACAGACTACCCCCTTTCGGAAGCGGGTAAGGAGCAGCTTAGGGAATTATACGAAACCTACGAATATCCCAAGGTCCAGAAGGTCTATACAAGCCCTCTGGAAAGAGCTGTGCAGTCTGCCGAGATACTTTTCCCTGACCGTGAAATGACCGAGATAGACGATCTGAGGGAAATGGATTTCGGAGTGTTCGAGGGTATTGCTGCCGAGGAGCTTGTTAAGCTCGACAGCTACAAGAAATGGCTCAAAGGCGGTCTTGACAACCCTCCCCCCAACGGTGAGAGTTTAAGAAATATGATGGTAAGATGCTATACTGCACTCAATGCCATTATTCTTGACATGATGGACGAGGGCATTACTCATGCGGGAGTTATGACCCATTCTGGCATTCTTATGAATATGATGTCCTGCTTTGGTCTGCCAAAGATGAAGCCTATGGAATTTGCCTGCCCTGTGGGTCACGGCTATGAAATAATGGTTACGGCTCAGATGTGGCAGCAGGGCTATGCCTTTGAGATACTGGGGAAGATACCCGGATATGAAGCTGTGGGCTACAACGATGCGGGAGAGGCTCTTTTTGACTATGATAAAGAAGATTACGGAGATTAAGAAACGTGCATACAGCCTGTTCAAGGGGTGTATTGCGGAAGCTGCTTTTATAAGCCTGCTGAGTGCGGGAGTGTTCTGTGTGGTCTACGTTATGGTGATACTGGCGGGAAGACTGACGGGCGCTCATACCGCTGAAACGGTCATGCCGTTTTTCAGCAGCTGTCCGCCGCTGTTTCTGATAATCATGGTGCTGATAGTTTTATCGGCATATATCGCAAGTGCTCCTTTGTTTTTTGGAGTAAAATGGTTCTTCTGGCAGGTGACGGGAGGCAAAATGATGCCTGTGTCATCTATCTTTGCCTGCTATGGTTCAAGGGAGTCTGTTCTGAGATGCATCAAGATCAGACTTGCTGCCGACCTCAGAAAGGCAGCAATGGCGGCTGCTCTCACGTTAATAGGAGCAGCGGTGATAATTCTTGCGAAAATACTCAGACCTATGTGCAGCAATATGTTCTTTGCGTATCTTCTGCACATCGGCTGCGCTTTGGTGGTTTTATGCCTTGTGATACTCTATCTGATCGGTGCTTCCAAATATGCTGCTATAGGCTACATTATGGCTGATGATCCCGATCTGAGCACAAATGACGTTTTAAAGCAAGGCAAGAAGCTTGCGGAAAAAAAACACGCCGAGGTTATTATGATATACATATGCATGGGCGGCTGGCTGATCTCATGCCTGCTGGTTTTCCCTGCCCTTGCGGTCTATCCGCTGATGCAGATGGTCACGGCTGTGTTTATCAGGGATAATCTTGACAGCCTGCGGAGCAGCGATGAAAATGCTCCCAAGGAGGGAAAGGAGCATATTCTTGTCTGAATATCAGATACATAAAATTGCCGTTTCTCCCGAGGAGGACGGCATTTCTTTGCAGGAGCTGCTAAGAGCCAGGGGAATATCAAGACGGCTCCTTATTCTGCTAAAGCACATAGAAAACGGCATCACCTGCGGCGGCAGGATAGTCAGGAGCATTGACGCTGTGAAGGCGGGAATGGAAATTGAGCTTAAGATCCCCACAGAGCGTGGCGGTGCTGAGCCTAATCCTCGGCTAATCGTCCCGAAGGCATACGAGGACGAGGATATCATTGTTTACTGCAAGCCTGCGGGAATGCCTGTCCATGAATCCTGCGGGCACAGGGGAGATACCCTTTCAAATGCCTTTGGGGCAGATCACCCGGGAATACCCTTTCGGGCTGTGAACAGGCTTGACAGGGACACCTCGGGGCTGTGCATTGCGGCAAAGAACAAGCGAAGCGCAAATATCCCGAGGGAGTCCGTTGAAAAGGTATATTATGCGGTGTGCGAGGGCGTTATTGAGGAGCCTTTTCGCATTGAAGCACCTATCGCAAGGGAAAGGGAGTCTGCCATCAGAAGAGTGGTCAGGGCTGACGGCAAATTCGCTGCCACAAATATCCGTCCTTTGCAGAATAACGGGCAGCACACCCTTCTTGAGATACACCTTGAAACGGGGAGAACTCATCAGATAAGAGTGCATCTTTCCCATGCAGGGTATCCGCTGGCGGGGGACGACCTTTATGGGGGAAGCAGGGAATTTATTAAAAGACAGGCTCTCCACTGCGGAAAGATCACATTTATCCACCCCGTAAGCCGTGAAAAGATATCTGTGACGGCGGATATACCCGAGGATATTATGCAGCTCGTCAATAAATGTGGCGGATATTTGTAAAAACTGTAAAAAATGACGGGAATTGTTGCAAAAAACTGCTGAATGTGTTACAATTGTTTATAGTTATAGTTGATATTATTTTTGTGCTTATACATAAATTTCTTGAAACGGGGTATAGACAATGAAAACTATCA
>CAMAIG010000377.1 GCA_945835085.1 uncultured Ruminococcus sp.
GATAAAGGCGACAGGCGTAGAATGTGAGAAATTCATCTGCGACGTTTCCAAGTACGACCAGTGCGAGGCAATGGTGAAGGCTGTCAAGGAGCGCTTTGGCTCCATAGATTGTCTGGTAAACAACGCAGGCATCACAAGAGACGGTCTTGCGGCAAGAATGCCCGAGGAACAGTATGACCTCGTTATCGCAGTAAATCAGAAGAGCGTGTTCAATCTTATGAAGCTGGCAGGCTCGGTGATGATGCGCCAGAAGTCGGGCAAAATTATCAGCCTTGCTTCCGTTGCGGGACTTTACGGCAACCCCGGTCAGATAAACTATTCCGCTTCAAAGGCAGCTATCATCGGTATGACAAAGACAGCCGCCAAGGAGCTGGGTTCAAGAGGAATCACCGTAAATGCGGTAGCTCCCGGATTTATCCACACTCCCATGACAGACAAGCTTACCGAGGAGCAGAAGGCTGCTATGCTGGGTCAGATAGCTATGAAGCGTTACGGCGAGGTTTCCGAGATTTCGGGCGTTGTTTCCTTCCTGCTTTCGGACGATGCAAGCTATGTTACCGGTCAGACCATTGAGATCTCCGGCGGAATTATGATGTAATTGAAAGGAATAATGCAGATGAGAAGAGTAGTCATTACAGGAATGGGTACGGTTAATCCTCTCGGAAACAGCGTTCCCGAATTCTGGGATAACATCAAGGCAAACAAGCTGGGCTTTAACTATACAAACTTCCCCGAGGGCGACAGGCTGGCGGTAAAGATAGTTGCCGAGGTAAAGGATTTCTCTCCCGAGGAATATATCGAGAAAAAAGAAGCCAAGAGAATGGACAGATTTACTCAGTTTGCAGTGGTTTCCGCTGTTCAGGCAATGAAGGATTCGGGCAGCGATTTCAAGGACGTTGACCCTTACAAGGCAGGCGTTATCGTCGGCGTTGGAATCGGCGGTCTGGAGCTTACTCAGCAGGAGCACGCAAAGTATCTGGAAAAGGGTCCCGACAAGGTTTCCGTTTTCTATATCCCTATGATGATCGGAAATATGGCGGCAGGTCAGGTTTCCATCAGAACAGGCTTCAAGGGTGCCAACTTCTGCACCACCACCGCTTGCTCTTCGGGCGCACACGCTATCGGTGAAGCGTTCAGAAAGATCAAGGACGGTTATCTTGATGTATGTCTGGCAGGCGGCGCAGAGGCTTGTGTTTGCGAATTTGCTCTGGGCGGATTTAACAATATGAAGGCTCTCACACGTTCCACAGACCTTGAGCATTGCTCCACTCCCTTTGACCTGAACAGAAGCGGTTTCGTTCTGGGCGAGGGCTGCGGTATGCTTATGCTTGAAGAGCTGGAGCACGCAAAGGCAAGAGGTGCCAAGATTTACGCCGAGCTTGCAGGCTACGGCGCAACAGGTGACGCTTACCATATGACTTCTCCTTCCCCCGAGGGAGATGCAGCCGCAAAGGGCATGGAATTTGCATATAAAGAAGCAGGTCTGGAAGCTTCCGACATTGATTATATCAACGCTCACGGCACATCTACGGGTCTGAACGACAAGTACGAAACTCACGCTGTAAAGCTGGCACTGGGCGAGGAAAATGCACGGAAGGTGGTCATCAATTCCACCAAGTCTATGACGGGACATCTTCTGGGTGCTGCGGGTGCTGTTGAGGCTATCGTTACCGCACTTTCCTGCCGTGACGACTTCGTTCACAAGACCTGCGGATATGTTACCCCCGACCCCGAGTGCGACCTTGATTACTGCACCGAGGGCAACAGAAATATGAAGGTAGATGCGGCTCTGTCCAACAGCTTAGGCTTCGGCGGACACAACGCTACTCTCTGCTTCAAGAAATACAAGGATTAAGGGGGCTGAACAATGAGCGAAAAGATCTACGGTGTCAGCCTTGAAACCATTGCCGCACTTGCGGATATTGTCAAGGAAAAGGACTTAGGGGAGATAACTATTTGTGACGGCTGCGACAAGTCCATTACCATCAAGGGCAAGAAATGTCCTCCTCCCATCGGTATGCCCCCCATGCCGCACATTCAGCAGGATATGATGCCCGTGACCATGAATGCGGCAGCGAAGGACGGTCAGGGAGTGCCCGATGTTCCTCATGCGTCCGACGGAAATCTCGTGAAATCTCCCATTGTGGGAACATTTTACGCTTCTCCCGCACCCGACAAGCCGCCTTTTGTAACGGTTGGCGCACGGGTGAAGAAGGGCGACGTTATTATGATAATCGAGTCAATGAAGCTTATGAACGAGATACAAAGCCCCTTTGACGGCGTTGTTGCGGATATTCTCGTTAAGGACGGAGAGGCTGTGGAATTCGACCAGCCCGTAATGGTAATCAAGTAAAGGAGTGTCGCCAAATGCTTAACAAAGAACAGATAATGGAGCTTATCCCCCACAGGGATCCGTTCCTGCTTATAGATGAGATAGAAGTGCTTGAGCCCGGCAAAAAGGTCGTTGCTTACAAGCATATGAAGCCCGATGAATTCTGGTTTAAGGGACATTTCCCCGATTATCCCGTTGTTCCCGGGGTGCTTATGGTGGAAATGATGGCACAGGCAGGCTGCGCAGCTATGCTGGCTATGCCCGAAAACAAGGGCAAGATAGGCTTCTTTGGCGGTATCAAGGAGGCTAAGTTCCGCAGACAGGTAGTCCCCGGAGATACGCTGAAGATCGAAGTCGA
>CAMAIG010000378.1 GCA_945835085.1 uncultured Ruminococcus sp.
CTCTTTGCAAAGCTGCAGAGCTTCATCTTTGGTCAGGTCATGGTAGCACCAGGGGCGCTGCCGATAGATTTTATCCAATATGCCGTGACAGCACTCAATACGATGTTTATAAAAGCTGATGCTGTGAGTAAAAAGCTCAGGGTCTCTACGGTTTTGATGCTCTGCTAATTTCTTTTTGAATTCCTCAAGATCGTTTTCAATCATGGTGGTGAGGACGCAGCTCTCAACATCATCTAATTTTAAAATCAAATTGTCGTCTTTCATTATTTTATCCTTCCTATTCGTTGAATTCTCCTGCGAGAATTCTTAAGACTGTAGTAGCCTGATGAGCTGCACAGAGCATAACTCTCGGCGCAAAAAGCGTTCCGTCCACAGAAACATCGCTTTCGCCGTCTCCGCAGATATACAGCCTTTTTGTGATTTTTCTTGTTTGTATTTTATTTGGCGAATGCAGACCCGACATACCTGAAGCTGAAATAATGTATTTATCGGGATAGTTTTCCGAAACTGTATTTACAAACATAGCCTTACATTCGGGATTATCGAAGCATTCGCATATTATTTCAGCCTCTCTGAGCAGAGATATGCAGTTTTCTTCATTAAGCTTAACATTATATCCCTCTGTTTCGCAGTAGGGAGCAAAACACTTTATGTTATCCTTCATAGCCTCGGTTTTCATCATTCCAAGCTGTGAGATACTGTACTGCTGACGGTTGATATTCGATAAATCCACCTTATCAAAGTCAATAAGCAAGAGCCTGCCAATCCCGGAACGGGCGAGAGAGATTGCCACGTTAGAACCAAGACCGCCAAGACCGCATACTGCAATCGTAGTTTCAGACAGCTTCTTCTGTAATGATACTCCATGCCTTGCTGCAAGACTATTGAAAAGCTCTTCCTTAGTAGGTATCATATCAGCCGCCCCCGACAAAGCTTACTATTTCAACACTGTCGCCATCACAGAGGGTAACATTATTATATGTTGCTTTCGGAACGATTTCGCCGTTTCGCTCAACCGCAATACGTTTCGGGTCATAGTCTGTTTTCATCAGATACTCTTCGATAGTCATACCTGCCGCGTTTTCATCACGACCGTTGATTTTTACCATTTTAACACCTCACAGAATATCTATATATTCGCCGTTAAGAGCCTTATTCATACTTCTGACTGCGCAGAATTTACCGCACATAGAACAGCTTTCTTCAATTTCGGGCTTTCTGTCATCTCTGATTTTCTTTGCAGTCTCTGGGTCTATAGAGCATTCCCACTGCTTGTCCCAGTCAAAGTTTCTGCGTGCATCAGCCATTTTATCGTCAATATCCCTTGCATGGGGAACGTGCTTAGCAATATCAGCGGCGTGTGCAGCGATTTTTGAAGCAATTATGCCCTGTTTAACATCGTCAACGTTGGGTAATGCAAGATGCTCGGCAGGGGTAACGTAGCAAAGGAATGCCGCTCCCGAAGCTGCCGCAACAGCTCCGCCAATAGCGGAGGTGATATGGTCGTAGCCGGGTGCAATATCGGTAACAAGAGGTCCTAAAACATAGAAGGGTGCGCCCATACAGATTGTCTGCTGGAGCTTCATATTTGCTTCGATCTGGTCGAGAGGCATGTGGCCGGGACCTTCTATCATAACCTGTACATCCTTTTCCCAGGCTCTCTTTGTAAGCTCGCCCAGTCTTACGAGCTCCTCAATCTGACAAACATCGCTGGCGTCAGCGAGACAGCCGGGACGGCAAGCGTCACCGAGAGAAATTGTAACGTCGTATTCACGGCAGATATCAAGAATCTCATCATAATATTCATAGAAAGGATTTTCGTTTCCAGTCATGCTCATCCAGGCGAAAACGAGGGAGCCGCCTCTTGAAACTATATTCATCTTACGCTTATGGTTCTTTATCTGTTCAATAGTTTTTCTTGTAATACCACAGTGAAGTGTTACGAAATCCACGCCATCCTCTGCATGGAGACGAACTACATCAATAAAATCCTTTGCGGTAAGGGTAGCGAGATCACGCTGATAGTGAATAACGCTGTCATATACGGGAACAGTACCAATCATGGCAGGGCATTCTTCCACAAGCTTCTTTCTGAAGGGCTGTGTGTTTCCATGAGAGGATAAGTCCATGATTGCTTCAGCACCCATATTTACTGCTGCCATAACCTTTTCCATTTCAATGTTATAGTCCTTGCAGTCTCTTGAAACGCCGAGATTTACGTTAATCTTTGTCCGAAGCATTGAGCCAACGCCGTTAGGATCTATGCACTTATGAAGTCTGTTGGCGCAGATTGCAACCTGACCTTTAGCTACGAGGTCACGGATTTCCTCGGGAGTGCGATACTCCTTCTTTGCGACAGCCTCCATTTCCTTTGTAATTATCCCTTTTCTGGCTGCTTCCATTTGTGTCTTATACATAGTTTTCCTCCTGATTGAAAATAAAAACGGAAAGTTGCCGATTCGGTAACTTTCCGTGAAAATACATAGAATAAGCATCCCTACGTTGGCATTACCCAAATCAGGTTATCAGTCGAAGGTTATACCTTCCTCTCAGCCTGTAACACAAGCTCCCGTTTCTTAAATTGTACTGATATTATATCATAATTCTGTGAAAAATGCAAGTTATTTCAATAATTTTTATTCAGAGTAGCTTAAACCGTAACCTTTAGGCAGCCAGCTTT
>CAMAIG010000379.1 GCA_945835085.1 uncultured Ruminococcus sp.
GGAATATGCAGAAAAGGAATTTGAATTTTCATTTGAAAATGCAAGCCCGACCTTATCCTATGTCAAGGCGGATTTTGACAAGGACGGCAATGACGAATACTATCTGTGCATGGTGGAATTTCTGAAGCATATTTCTTATAATAATCCCACAACTACATATTATCATGATGATAAGCTGATGACCTTCAATAACTATGTGGTCAATGCCATGATATCCGTCTATTACATAGACGACAGCGGCGAAAGCACCTTTGCATTCGGAAAGCTCTGGGATTATGCATCTCCCGAAGCCCCCGATGACACAGAAATTGATGATATTTTTGCAGCTGACCGTGAGTTCACCGTTTCCTGCGGGTATGATCATTATCTAAAACCGCAGATAATTGATTACGGTGACAGCCTGCAGCTATTCTGGGACCAGGGAATATCATATCCAATGGATTACGGAGCCGAGCTTTTCCTGCAGGATAAGCACATTCGCATTGAATACTCGGAGCCTGCCCCAAAGCTTGGCGGATTTGTAGACTATGTAGTTCTGGAATACGGCATATCTGCCGATGAACAGGCTGAATTTCTTCTCAGCGGCTGCAATATAGCCGATACCGACAAAGCTTACCTTGACAAAAACCATTTTATCAGATGGAACGGCAGTGAATATGTTTACAGCTGCATTTTGTTCAACAAGGACAATGGCACTGCGGAATGGGAAGTTATGAACGAACCTATTCCCTGGGAGGAGCATACATAAAATGAGGGACTGATGTTTTGAGCATCAGTCCCTTTTTCAGTATCGTTTCTGTTTTAGCTTAACATATTCATCGAAAAGCTCCAGACATTCTTTTCTGTCCTCGCATTCGGTGGGAATGGATTCACATTCTCCACGGAATGCCTTGTAAAAATCCTCGTCACGAAAGCCTATTTCTGCCGTGTCCAAAGCGGTGCAGCCATAAACTATTCGCTCAATATCAGCCCACATCGCTGCTCCCATGCACATGGGACAGGGGTAAGCCGTGGTGTAAAGCACGCTGCCCTTAAGACTATGTGACCCGATATTCCTGCAGGCATTTCTTATTGCTGCCACCTCGCCATGCATGGTAGGGTCATGGTCGGCAAGAACACGGTTATGTCCCCTGCCGATAACCTCTCCATCTCTTACAACAACGGCGCCGAAGGGCCCTCCGTCACCGTTTCTTATGCCCGTGAATGCTTCTTCAAGGGCGATCTTCATATAACTCATTTCAGTTTCGACTCCTCAGCATCAATCATGCTCATGAGATCGCTGATGGTTTTGCCTGTGCTCTTTCTTGGGGGAGCAAGCTTCTCCTTGGGAAGCTCTGCCTTGGGTGGGATAGCCTTGGAGCTTCTGATGGCTCTGTCCTCCCTGACAGGCTTTACAGTTACGGGAGTAGGCACCTTCTCGGTTCCGGGCTTCTCGGAATCGTTAACGGCGTTTGCAAGCTTTTCGGGAAGGACATTGCTCATGAAAGGAGCCATGCCGCCGCTTTCCATTCTGCTTACAGGCTCGTCATTTTTCGGAGTTTCTGCCGCTGCGGGAGACGCCTGTGCAGGAGCACCGTAATTTGAATATCTTCCGTCCTTTTCATCAGCTCTCTGAGCTTTGGGTGCAGGCTCTTTCCGTCCTGCATTAAGATTATCATATGTAAAAAGAGGAACATTATCGGTGTTTGTAAATTTAAGACCAGCTTTTCCGTTTTTATCCACATTGAGCCTTTCGATCAGGTCTTCCTTCTTGTCATTATCATCAAATCTGAAAGCCTGCTCTGTCCTTACAGGTTCCTCTGTTCTGACAGGAACACGCTCAAGCTCAGGCTCCTTGAAAGAATCCTCCGCATCGTCATCATCGTCGTAGGAGATCATTATCTCGTCAAGATCGTCAAGGGACAATGCTTCCTCTTCGGAACGCTTAACATTGATTATCCTGATTATCTGGAGCACGATTATCAGAAAGCTTGGGATAATTACCACAAGCATGATGCCAAAGGTAGATGTTGCAAAACTCAGCACTGCACCCAGACCCTTGCTGGTCCAGATAGCCTTTGCAATAACATTTTCAGCGGGTATCTTAAAGGTGTCCTCAGCCTTTGCGGTGTCAAACTTTACCACATAGGACATGACGCCTTCTTCATTTACAAGCTGGACAACTCGTGTCAGCACCGTATCCTCACCTATTTTGCAGAGAACAACGCTGCCTGTTTTTATGGAATCTATCTCGGACGCCTTTGCAATTACCGCCGCACCCGAGGGTATCTCGGGCTGCATACTTACAGCCTTGGTGTGATAGATGGTGTAGCCGAAAATATTGGGAGCTGCACCCGTTTCGCTGAACGAAAAATACAGGAAAAGCATTCCTCCGATAAGTATGATAAGTATCGCAATAAATATTCCTTCAACTATATTTAAGGCAGAGCCTTTTTTCTTAGCCATATTGAACCTCCGAATTATAATGTGCCGCCTTCTGTATAAGACAACTTAAAAATATTATAGCACATTCTTCGGCAAATTTCAAACTTTTTTTGCAAATATTTTTTGTTTTTTTCTATTGACTTTTTTCGTAAAATGCGGTATAATTATCAGAGTTACAAAAACAGGGTATAAACGCTTGTGTAGCACAGTTGGTAGTGCAGCTCATTCGTAATGAGCAGGTCGCAGGTT
>CAMAIG010000380.1 GCA_945835085.1 uncultured Ruminococcus sp.
CAGTCTGTCGAAAAAGACCACATTAAATAAAGAGCAAACATTTATTCTATGATAAATGGCTTCAACACTAAGGTTACCGAGCCACAAAATATAGAAACCCCTGCTATTTACCTAACGAGTTGGCTTCAGCGACACGCTGATGCTTTCCCGATACTTTGGGAAAGCATAAATGGATTTTTGTATATACTGCTTATTAGCTGCGGAATGTTATTCTGCGGATACGCTCCTTGGCAACTCCGTGTTCTTCCTCACGTCTGCCGCACTTGGGGCAGATATCGCCGATTATGCCTGTGTAGCCGCATACAGGGTCACGGTCAACAGGGTGGTTGATGGAGCCGTATCCGATACCTGACTCCTTCATGCAGCGAACCACCTTTTCAAATGCGTCAAGGTTGTTGAGGGGATCGCCGTCAAGCTCAATGTAGCTGATGTGACCTGCATTTGTGAGGTTATGATAAGGAGCTTCTATCTTGATCTTCTCAAATGCATTGATAGGATAATATACGGGAACATGGAAGGAGTTGGTGTAGTAATCACGGTCTGTAACGCCTTCAATCTCACCGAAAAGCTTCTTGTCAATGCGGACAAATCTGCCTGAAAGTCCCTCGGCAGGTGTGGCAAGAAGGGTATAGTTCATGCCTGTGCGTATGGTTTCCTCGTCCATTCTGTCACGCATTCTTGTGATGATCTCAATACCGAGAGCTCTTGCTTCCTCGTCCTCACCGTGATGCTTGCCGATAAGAGCCTTAAGACACTCGGCAAGTCCGATAAAGCCAACGGAAAGTGTACCGTGCTTGAATACCTCTCCTACAGTATCATCGGGACCCAGCTTATCCGAATCTATCCAGATGCCCTGACCCATGAGGAAGGGGAAGTTTCTTACAGTTTTCTGAGCCTGTATCTTGTATCTGTCCATGAGCTGCTTGCAGACAAGGTCCATCATTTCCTCAAGACTGTCGAAGAAAGCGCCCACGTTATGATTAGCCTTGATAGCAAGGCGGGGGAGATTGATAGAAGTGAAGCTGAGGTTTCCTCTGCCAGTAACGATCTCTCTTGAAGGATCGTAATGGTTGCCGATAACTCTTGTGCGGCAGCCCATGTAAGCGACCTCGGTGTTGTAATCGCCTTCCTTGTAATACTTGAGGTTATAGGGAGCGTCGATGAACGAGAAGTTCGGGAACAGGCGCTTTGCGGAAACACGGCAGGCAAGCTTGAAGAGATCATAGTTAGGATCTCCGGGGTTATAGTTTATGCCTTCCTTTATCTTAAAGATATGGATAGGGAATATAGGAGTTTCGCCGTTTCCAAGACCTGCTTCGTTTGCAAGAAGAATGTTCTTTATGACCATTCTGCCCTCGCTGGAGGTATCAAGACCGTAGTTAATGGAGGAGAAGGGTACCTGAGCACCTGCACGGCTGTTCATGGTGTTAAGGTTATGGATGAGAGCTTCCATTGCCTGATATGTTGCTCTGTCTGTTTCCTTTGCGGTATTCATTGCGGTGTATTCCTGAATACGCTTTGCAGTAGGTTCATCAACATATTTGAGAAGCTTTTCAAGCTCAGCCTCGCTGTAGCCGTTATTGTTGTCAAGAATGGGGTAAATGCCCTTTTCCTCAAATATTTCCTTGGAAATCGTATCTGCGATCTCCTGACCGTTATCGAGAAGTCCCATCATTTCAAGGCAGCGTGCGATATTGTAAATATACTTTCTGCGATAGGTCTTTTTAACGCCGTCGGTCATAGCATATTCAAAGTTAGGGATACTCTGTCCGCCGTGCTGATCGTTCTGATTGGACTGAATAGCGATGCAGGCAAGTGCAGCATAGCTGGAGATATCGTTAGGCTCTCTAAGATAGCCGTGACCTGTTGAAAAGCCGTTTTTAAAGAGCTTAATAAGGTCTATCTGGCAGCAGGTAGATGTGAGAGTGTAGTAATCAAGGTCATGTATATGGATATCGCCCTCGTTATGAGCCTTAGCGGTCTTGGGGTCGAGGACATACATCTCATAGAACTGCTTTGCACCTTCTGAGCCGTATTTGAGCATGGTGCCCATTGCGGTATCGCCGTTGATGTTGGCATTTTCACGCTTGATGTCGCTGTCCTTTGCAGACTTGAAGGTAAGGTCCTCATAAATTTTCATGAGCTTTGTGTTCATCTCACGGGAACGTGTTCTGTCGGAACGGTAAAGGATATAAGCCTTTGCGGTTTTGGCATGACCCGACTCCACAAGTACCTTCTCAACAACGTCCTGGACCTGTTCAACAGTAGGGGTGCTGTCGCTTCCGTATATCTTTTCGCACAGACTGCAGACCTCAACAGCAAGCTCCATAGAGGTGTCATAATCTGTACCGCCCACAGCCTGAGCAGCCTTATAAATAGCTCTGGCGATCTTTTCAATGTTAAATGTTACCTTTCTTCCGTCACGCTTTACGATATGCGTAATCATAGCAGCAAATGCCCCTTTCAAATATGTTAAAACACAACTTTTAGTATATAACGGCTTCTTAAACCACAATATATAGTATTAATGTGCGCTATGTTATAGTATATATTATTTCTCACTCCTTGTCAACACCCTGCATTGACAAAAAAACTTTTTTTTTTTGGTAATATTGCCATCTTGACAAGGAAAAAATTATGCAGAATATATATTTAAGAGCAGTTGAAAAGCC
>CAMAIG010000381.1 GCA_945835085.1 uncultured Ruminococcus sp.
CGGCATTCGGCATACCCTTTCATTTCCGCTTTAAGCTTTTCGCCGTCAAAATAGTCAAAGCTTTTGAATTCGGCGTAGAGGGTGTCTGTTTCCTTGGTGTAAACAAGAGTATAGGAGCTTTCGTCCACCTCCTGCATAGCCTCTTCAAAATCGTAGTCGCTGAGGGCTGCATATGCTGATGCTTCGTTGAAGGCGGTTTCACGTTCAAGGCTGTAAAAAAGCTTGATATTCTTTTCGGTGCCGTCATCGCAGAGGACAAGAGCGTCCAGCTCCTCGCCGTCTGTCAGGTTAAAGGAAATATTGTCACGGTAGGGGATATTGTTCTTGAAATCGTAGCTGAGCTTTGAGTAAAACAGGTGGTCGTTCACAAATTCGGAAACGGGTCTGCCGTTTATCTCAAGTATCTCCTGACCGAATTTTTCACGCAGCTCGGGCTTTTCGTATTCAATGTTCATATAGTGCCCGTCGCAGTAAAGGAAAAGTGCGGAATTGTCCCTGTCATAAAGCTGTTCTGTTTTTTCGCCGAGATACCTGTTCCATGCGTCCGCAATGCCGCCTATATTCGGTCGGAAACGGACGTGCTCCGCATTAAAGCACAGCTGCGACGCAATGTAGCTGGACTGCATATAGCTCATATAGGTGTGGCAGTTGGGAACGTCCGCAAGCACGGCATTGCAGAGTGTGTAAAAGTCATAGCCGTTTTCGCATTTCTCCGCCATTTCACGGTATTTTGCGCATTTCTCGTCAAAGTCAAAGCCGTAGAGCTTTTCGCTTTCGGAGATGTTTGGTATACCCGTTTTGAGAACGTCCAGCATATAGTCAAAATCGGACAGCATCTGCTCCTTTGTGGGCTCGGTGAATTCTATCTCCTTATAGGTAAATGTGTCGATAATATTGGCAATAATATTATCTCTGCCGGGAACACAGCAAAAAAGCAGCGCACAAATCCCGATAACAATAATAACATTCCCCGCAGTTTTCAGATGTTTTTTCATTCAATTTCCTTTCCAAAATTCCACTTTTCACTTTCCACTTTCCACATTTCTCAGTTCAGCTTATAAAGATAATCAAAGCTGCCCTTCTCCGCTTTCAGACAGGTTTCCATGACCTCGGAGATAAGCTTCATTCTGTTAAGCATTACCTGCGGATCTTCGGAATACATTGATCTGTCGAGAAAATAGGTAAGCACCGCCACAATGACCTCTGCGCTTTCCTTGGGCGTTTCGGAGTGTATGGTGCCCTCGGCAATGCCCTCATACATCAGCTGCTCCACCACGGGGGCTATCTCCTGAATGGCGGCGACATTTATCTTATGATGAATATCGGGGTCCTCGTGGAGATTGAGCTTATGCAGCATATTCTTTTCATTGTTGCTGTAATCCTGTTTGATTATGCTGTAAAAAAGCAGCTTCATCTTTTCGAGAGCCGATGTTTCGGGACGGTTATGTATATTCTCAAAAAAGTCCCTGATAGCACGGCGGTAGCTTCTTTCCACAACGGCGTAGATTATCTCGTCCTTGCTCTTGAAATAGTAATAGACGCTGCCCTTGCCAATGCCCGCTTTCTTTGCAATGGCATCGACGGTTATATCGTTATAAGCGGCTTCGGAGATAAGCTCCTCGGTGGCTTTAAAAATAAGTTCTTTCTTGTCGGTTTTCATAGTTTCCTGACGCTTCCTTTGGATATTCTCACAGTAAATCGCTGCCTGTTTTCGGTTACAATGTTATTGTAACACAAAATTTTACCGTTGACAAGATTTTTTGAAAAAAATACTTGACCGTCGGTCGAAAATGTGTTATTATGAAAACAGTGAAATCCGACCGTCGGTCGAAAAACATGGAAGGGAGCAGTTTTTTTATGAATGGCACATCAATTGCCGCAATAGTCGGCGGCGTCGCTCTGCTGGGTGCGGCGGGTGCAACAGCGGGCGCACTTACGCTTTTTAACAAGGTCATTCCCCGTCAGGATCAGGTTCGTGTAAATCTTGACGAAATGGCTGATATGGCAAAATGGGAGGAATACCGCAAGATAATTCGTCCCCGAAAGGAATGGATACTTGAACGCACCTCCGAGCATATCACCATAAAATCAAGGGACGACCTCACTCTCCACGGCGACTATTTCCCCGCAGATAAGCCCTCGGACACTATTGTTATCGGCTTCCACGGCTATACAAGCATGGGTATGAACGACTGCCCTTCCATCTGCAAATTTTTCCTGGAAAAGGGCGCAGACTGCCTTTTCGTTGACAACAGGGCACACGGCAAGAGCGAAGGAAAATACATAGGCTTCGGCATTCTTGACAGATACGATTGTATGGAATGGATAAAATATGCCGTAAAGCGTTTCGGCGAGGATAAGAAAATTATACTGTTCGGCGTTTCCATGGGCGGTGCAATGGTGCTTATGACTTCGGGATTTCCCGATATTCCCGAAAATGTCAAGGCTATTGTTGCGGACTGTGCGTTTACGTCCCCCTATGACGTTTTTGCGCATATCTTAAAGAGAGATTACCACCTGCCGCCATTCCCCGTAATGAATATCAACGACGCAATGTGCCGCAAAAAGGCAGGCTACGGTTTCCGGGATTATTCCACGCTGGACGCTATGAAGGTCACAAAGATCCCCACACTGTTTATCCACGGCAAGGACGATGATTTTGTCCCCACATG
>CAMAIG010000382.1 GCA_945835085.1 uncultured Ruminococcus sp.
TTTTTATGAAGAACATGAGGACTTCTTCTCAGGCTATTGGGAAATGGGGTTTAACTACAAACTGCTTGCACTTAACGCTCTTGTAGAATATCATTATGCAAAGGGCGAAAATGAAAAAGCTCTGGAGTATGCTTCCATGATAATCGAATACAGAACAAAGCAGCAGACGGAAAATGTCCGCAGAAATATGACAGCAGAATTTTCGGATATGTCCGGTACTCATCTTGACATGGCTCGTTGTCTTGCGGCACTTAAAAGATACGACGAGGCACGTTTTCATCTTAATCACGCCAAGTCATTCTGTGCTCAGTCAAAGTATCTTCAGAACTATTATAACGAAATAGACAATATGATCAATGAGGGACAAAGCAATGACAGAGATAACCAAGGAAATGCTTAAAAAAGCCTATAAAAATAACAGATCTGCCGTTAAGGGAAGTCTGATCTTTGATTTTATAATATTTATATTTTATTTTGTCTTCGTATTTTATTTCAGCGACAATATTCCCGATGAAAAAAGGGTGCTTGTTAAAACCGCAGTCTTTTTAGCGGTGATCATCATACCGGGAATAATTGCAGCAATATCGAAAAAACGAATAACTCCCGCCGGAAACGGCAGGATAGTTATGGACACATACAAGCAGATACAGAACGATTTTATTTCGGATAATGCTATCGGAATAGTATATCGGGCTGTTCAGAGAACGACAGCCCCCGCAGACAGGATCAAGCTGCAGCTTTTCCTTGTTGATATTTATTTGTTCAGAGGGCAGTATAATGAATCTATAAATATTATCAACACCATCGACCGCAGCTGCTTTGAAAAATATCCCGATGTTGCGGTGGCATTTTATAATGATACCATCGCTGTTTATTCATATATCGGAGATAACGCAAGCGTAATTGCCGCATACGAGGACGCTGAGCATTTCCTGAATAGTAAGACACTTAGCAATTACATAACCTGCAAAACCGCTGTTAGTCTGATGATCGATGTTCATAAAGCAAGGGGCGATTACCGCAAGGCTCTGGATATGAGGCTTATGATGAACGAATTTGAAAATAAGTTCAATAAGGATATTGCCTCATATGCTTCGTCGTCTGTTAATAATAATAACATTACCTTGTTAGTAAAGGGTCAGATATTTTACAGCACTGCCGAGCTGTTTTATTTAAACGGTGATTATTCAAATGCCGCAAGATATCTTGACATAGGCGGTCCCCTGCTTGCAATGAGTCCTGTGGACCTTCAGCGTGCCAACAAGCTTTCGGCAGAAATACGCAGCCACCTGAGCGGCAATTCTTAAAAAATTCGGAGATGATATGAATTGAACGGAGAGATCATAAACTTTCTCGACAGATACACTAAATCGGGCACTCCCGTTAAAGACCTGTCCCGATTTTCCTCTCTTATGCACAAGCTCGGAGATCCTCAGGATCATCTTAAATTCGTGCATATCGCAGGAACAAACGGTAAAGGCTCTGCCGCAAGAATGCTGGCAAATTCTCTTACATTGGCAGGCTACAGAACAGGAGAATTTACCTCCCCTTTCATTTACACCTACAATGACAGGATAAAGATAAACGGAAACGAGATTCCCGACAGTGAGCTTTCAAGAATTATCGGCATAATCAGACCGGTCATAGAAAGCGATATTACCGGCTATTCACAGTTTGAGATCACAAATGCCATCGCATTCATATGGTTTGCAGAGCAAAAATGCGATATTGTCGTCCTTGAAACAGGTATGGGCGGTCTTTGCGACAGCACAAACATCATAAAGGACAATGTCTGCTCGGTAATAATGTCTATATCCTATGACCACACGGCAATACTCGGCGATACCATTGAAAAGATAGCATTTCAGAAAGCAGGAATAATCAAGGACGAATGCCCTGTTGTCCTCTATCCCGATAATCCCCCCGCCGCAAAAGAGGTCGTTGAAAAATATGCCGCTATCCACGGTTCAAAGCTCTATATACCCGAAACGGAAAAGATAAGGCTCCCTAAAACCGGCACAGACGGCTGCAGCTTTTTCTATGGGCTGAGAGAATATCATACAGCCATGCCAGGAATTCATCAGATAAACAATGCTGTTACGGTAATCGAAGCGGGTGCGGTTATAAGAAAGAAATTCCCAAGACTAAAAGAAAACATTCTTGCTCAGGGCATTGCCACCGCTGTAATGCCATCAAGATGCCAGATAATAAGAAAAAAATCTCCCATGATTATCATTGACGGCGCCCACAATCCCGACGGTATGCACGCTCTCAGCGAATTTATAAAGACACTCCCTCAATATCCCAAGGTCATGATATGCGGAATGAGTGCCGACAAGGACTGGGAAAGATCACTTTCATACATTGCGCCTTATATAGACAAGGCATTCTGCATTGACGGTTTCTGTCCGAAAACCGTTTTTGCTCCAAAGCTTGCTGCCTGCTTCAGCGATGCCGAGAGTGCTTCATTATCAAACGTTTACAGGAAAGCATATGTATATGCTGGAAAAACGGGGCTGCTTCTTATCGGAGGTTCTCTTTATATCCCCTCTGCTCTGAAAAAATTTTCCAATTAATGCAATTTGTATCAAATGCACAAAAAAGTGTCAGATTATTTGTTAGGCAAAAATCACATATTACTGTTGAATAAAAACGTTTAATATGGTAA
>CAMAIG010000383.1 GCA_945835085.1 uncultured Ruminococcus sp.
GATAAATACGCTATGAAACGTCTGGGGCAGTCGTCCCCGAATATGATCAAGGACGTTTATCAGCACCTTTATGCTGAAAAAGAGAAGGCGTTTGCAAAGTCTATGAATGATAAATTTTCTCAGATATATGACACAAAATATGACACGAATAATTAAAAAACACGTAGATACTAGAGTTGAAGCGTATTTGGCAGAGGGTTCAAATCCCTCTTTCTGCGCCAAATCAAAAATGCCTATTTTACGCAAACAACGTAGAATAGGCATTTTCTTTTATTACCGTGAGTTATAGAAAATAACTAAAATTGCAGAAATATGACACGAAACTATAATTATATGCCACGAAATATGACACGAAAAAGCCGCCCCAAGGAGCAAAGCCCTCCCCAAGGTGGCATAATTATTTTTATGCAAATATTCCAAAATCAAACCACAATTTTGTGCAACTATACAAATATACCTTTATCGGGATATTTTTGTAAAACCTATTGACAATATACCGATAAGGGTATATAATATGATTGTAAGGTAAAACGAAACAGGGCACAGCCCAAAACGAAAGGAAAATGATTTATGGAAAAGTACACACTCACACTCATTAAGGCTATCGCCGCTTGCGAAATCAAGGAAAATATCGTTCAGGACGCTATTCTCGTCCACGATAACAGCTACGATTTCAACGATCAGGACTGCATCATTTTCGGAGCGACATTTGACGAGAGCTGGACGGACGCTGACATCGATGATATCCTCATGAATGAGAGCTGTCCCACATACTCTTCTATCCGTGAGGACGGAGTTTATATCGCAAACGCATGATTCAAACAGGGACGGCTGTCAGAGAGCCGCCCCGCATTAAAACCATACAGAAAGGAAAATAAATTATGGAAAATAATCTGAAAACCCTGAGAATCAGAGCAGGGCTGACCCAAAAAGAGCTTGCCGAAAAAACAGGTATCACACAGGGGAAAATATCAACCTACGAGCAAGCCGCCAGCCTAAACAACGTAACTGTCGGGAATATGTCACGAATAGCAGCCGCTATCGGAACGACCATCGATGAAATCATTAAGAATGAAATTAAAACGGAGGAATCATTATGAAAAATTACAAATCATTTCCAAAACAGTACATCGGCTCTAGCGACATCTCTGCCTTAGTCTTGGTCGGTTTCCAAGACGAAATCGGAGCGACAACGAAGCTCCTCGAATTTGGAAAAGACCGCAGCTATTCCGCCTACATATGTGAAGGCGAAGAAGTAGAAATCGGGTCGCACTACGAGCTTGTCGCTGAGTTCAATTCATGGGCGAAAATATATGATGACGAAAAGCTCGTTCGGAATTTCAAGGGCAGGCATATCAGGATATACCGTGCAGGGCAGGAAGGCTGTATCATCAACGTTTTCGATTAATCCAATATAAACGAAATCAAGCCCCGGGCGCACTTCAAAATGCACCCGGGGCTTTTCCACGCCTAGAAATATTCACTTATCGTCCTTATCCCTCAACTGCTCCAGCACGTCCAAGAGCTTCTTCGGCACGGGCACCCCAATCCTGCCAGCATTCTCAATCAGGGAAATGCATTCGTTGCATATATAAAACACCACCGTGACCGTTTTTAAAACGTGCCCATCGCCTATGACATTAATATCCACGATATTCGCCAACGCTACTATAAGCAGCATAAAAATCTTCTTGGCTATTCCCTTAGCGCCAACTTCCGATGACAACCGTTTTTCGACGGCAGCCGCTATCACGCCCGATATGTAGTCGAGGATTATGAGAGCAACCAGCGCAATCATCATACCCTCCATGTCCCCAAACAGGAAGCTCAGCACCGTACACACCCCCGCAAGGATATTCTTGAAAATATTATCCATCGCTTTTCCTCCTTACCACAGTCATACCCAGCTCCGAGCATTCCCTCATGAGCATATCCGCCTGTTCGGCTGTGAGCTTGTCCGCCACCGCCGATACTTGATATCTGATACCATCATCAGCAGTATATCCATTCAAATGCCGCCCTATAATCGCAGTCGGGTAGTCAGTGTACGCCACATTCATATCTACGTCCCCGCTGATACCATCGATTTTCCCCGTCCAGCTGTACTGATGTATTCCATAGTCCGAGAATTTAGGAGCTGAACCAATGCGGGCTATCCACATAGCATAGCGTTTTTTCGTCTTATCGGTGAGATTAGTTTTGGCGAAACTGTCGAAGGTATACACCCCCGTGAAATACCCAGCCGCTTCAAGCATATTGCAGAAAGCCGCCGCTATATCGTCGCAGTTGCCCCTCTGCACGTGGCAGCGTTCCTCTATGTCATACCATATAGGATATGGAAACTTCTTGCCTTTCAGCAACTTCAAGCAAAACTCCGCCTCTCTCTCAGCGTCCTCGGGCGTTACTGCATAGCTGTAGTGATACGCACCAACAGGAATACCAAGCCTTGCACATTCGGCATAATTCCGCTCAAACTGCTTGTCTATCTGCCGAACGTGCTCCCGTCCAAAACCCGTCCGAAGGATAGCAAAATCCACCTGCTTGTCCGCTTTCGCCCTGTTCCAGTCGATATATCCGTTATGTTGGGAAATATCAATGCCGTTCATTCACTCACCCCCATACTTGAATTTCTGAAACTGAATTTCCTCATTGATTTCTGCCTTGT
>CAMAIG010000384.1 GCA_945835085.1 uncultured Ruminococcus sp.
TTTCTTGCCGAAGGGCAGGGGAATATCAATATTAAAGCCCTTCCTGTTTTCCTCTGCTATTGGTTCGGGAACATCAGAATTAGGGCATGGTTTTGCTGCAGGCTTCTGAGCTTGTGATTTTTTTGATTTTGAAGCTTTTTCCGCTCCCGGAGGAGGAACAAAATCCTCGACCTCCTCATATTCGGGACGAGCAGCGTCAACAGCAGCAAAAATATTCCTGATAAATCTGAAAACATCAACGATGGTCTTGTTTGCCAGAAGCATTATAAATACAAAGGCAAGAAGGATAATTATTACAGCGGCACCTGTTTTTCCGAAAAGTCTTAGCAGTGGGATACCGAGTACAGCAGCAAAAAAACCGCCGCCCTTGAATTCCTTTCCGTTGTCATAAAGATCCGTGATTATCTTTCCGACAGTGATCTCCGAGCTGATTGGTTCGGAGAAAAATATCTGTATCACTGCACAGCTTATGAGCACAAGAATGATGCCCTGAATGATCTTTCCTGCAATAGTCTGCCTTGTTTTGTCCGTAGCTATCATTATTGAAGCATAAATAAGTATAAACGGCACAAGTACAACTGCTATTCCGAAAAGCCCAAGCATCATGTTATGTACGCCAAGCCATGCCGATTCGCCCTTTATTGCAGCAAATGCTGCTACAAGAACACCTAATGCAAAAAGTATGGTTGACCAAAGAACCTTGTCGTTTGCATTCTGCTGAGCCTTGGAGCTGCTGCTTTTTGACGAAGTGCTTTTTTTAGTTCCCGTGGTTTTTCTCGATGACGCCACTTTATTATCGTCCTTTCAATATCTATCTTTTTCTGTGAATGTTCTTATGCACCAAGGCTGATTACTGTTCCCGAAATGTGTTCAAAAATACCAAGACCTGTTACAACAATACCGAGTATCAGTGTATAGACAGCAAAGATACCGAATCTGTCGGATTTCATCAGCCATTTAATTAGTGCGATGGCAAAATAACCCGAAACAGCCGCAACTGCCATTCCTATCAGAAGGGGAACAGCTTCGATTACTGCCTCGCTTTCACCAAGATCCAAAAACTCTGAAAGGGCACCTGCAAGAATTACAGGAATTCCGAGAATGAAGCTGTATTCAACAGCGTCCTCACGCCTCTGACCCGAAATAAGTGCGGCAGAGATAGTTGATCCTGAACGGGAAACGCCGGGAAGCAGAGCTACACCCTGGAAAAAGCCTATCATCAGCGCCTCGGGAACAGTAGTTTCACCGGCAGTTTTACCGATTATGCCCTTCTGCTCATGCCTCTTTGCACAGCTTCCGCCGATCGTGAGGATTGCTGCAGTATAAATAAAGCACAAGCCCTCTGCAACAATGTCCTTATCCGAGGAGATAGAAGTGAACATATCCTTGAATATGTAAAAGATAAACAAGGGAAGGATAGAAAAGACTATCATGATTATCATTCGTCTGTTGCCGTTCATTTCGGACCATCTGAACTTGCCTGTAAAAATATCCTTTATCATATTTAAGCATTCAAGTATCAGTGCCCATATTTTTTTTCTGAATGCAATAAAAACTGCAGCAAGAGTTCCTATATGAAGCGCAAGTGTTGTTATAACAGCCTCTTCGCCCGTAACACCGAAAAAGTGCTGGACAAGAGCAAGATGTCCTGAGCTTGAAACCGGAAGAAACTCGGTAAATCCCTGGATAAGTCCCTGTAAAATAGCTTCCAAAATTGACATAAAAGCAGTCCTTTCATTGAACAGGGCGGCAGATACCGCCCCGCACTGTATTATTTATTTTTCTTGTTCTGTTCGTCAGGATATCTCGGCTCGCTTGACTCAATTAGATCGTACAGCGCCTCAATTGCATCGGATAAGCCCCCAAGCCTGTCAATAAGTCCGATGTCAACAGCTGTCTGACCGTCGATAACGGTTCCCATATCAAGAACAAGCTCACCTGTATTCATCATAAGCTGCGAAAACTTATCTCTGTTCACATTGCTTTCCCTGCATACAAAATCGGTTATCCTTTTCTGCATAGCCTCGAAATAGGAAAGTGTCTGGGGCACTCCCAGAACAAGACCATTCATTCTAACGGGGTGGATAGTCATTGTAGCGCTTGGAACAATATAGGATATCTTTGCCGAAACAGCCAGCGGAACGCCAATGGAATGACCACCGCCCAGCACCACAGATACAGTAGGCGTTTTCATTCCGGAAATAAGCTCAGCTATTGCAAGTCCCGCTTCAACATCTCCGCCAACGGTGTTAAGGATTATCAGCAGTCCCTCAATAGTACGGTCCTGTTCTATTGCAACAAGAGCGGGCATGATATGCTCATATTTTGTGGTTTTGCATGAGGGTGAAGCGGTGTAATGCCCTTCAATCTGACCGATTATTGTCAGACAATGGATAAGGTGCTTGGAATTTTCCGAAACCGATTGTCCGAATTGTTCAATAAGCTCGTTTTTTTCGCTAAGCTCCGAGCTTTCGCTGTTGTCACTGTCGTTTTCCGAATAAAATTCGTTCATAATTTTCTCTGCCTCCCGATTATGATATTACAGTATAATATACACATAAAATAATGTAATATACATATTCAGGGCACAGATAGGCATTATTTATTATTATACAACATTTTCAAGGACTTGTCAAATAATTTCCGATTTTTTTCCGATCA
>CAMAIG010000385.1 GCA_945835085.1 uncultured Ruminococcus sp.
TGCCATTTCCGCCTTCTTTTTTTGCTTCAAAAAGAGCCTTGCTTGCGGTGATGAACATATCCTTGAAAATAAGCTTTGTTCCGGGGTTTACCGCATGAGCGGCGCCGAAGCTGAATGAAAGGGAAAAATCGTTATCACCGCCGCAGATATCCACAGTAGAAGCGGTCACACGGAGCTTTTCCACCATATCATAAACTGAGCTTTCGTTAATATTCTCCGCATATATCAGGAATTCATCACTGATAAATCTGAAAATGACAGCGTCACCGAAAGCCTTTTCGATAAGCCCCTGAGCGATGCGGACGGTATCATCGCCAACGTCCTTGCCGTATTTTTGGTTTATCTCTGCAAGACCGTCGATATCCACAGCCACCAGGAAGCATTCCCCGCGCCTTTCGGAAAGGGCTGAGGTTATTTCATCAACATAGCTCTCCACCGTTTCAACAGAAACTCCCGCATTGTCCCATGCTGTTGAAATGCAGATAGGTATCATGCCCTTTTCTTCGGAAATGATATCCACCTTGCCCACAACGGAAATTATCGTGCCCCTTTCATCGGCAATGCTCGAATAAT
Source organism: uncultured Ruminococcus sp. (assembly GCA_945835085.1). Taxonomy (GTDB): domain Bacteria; phylum Bacillota; class Clostridia; order Oscillospirales; family Ruminococcaceae; genus Huintestinicola. The sequence continues at coordinate 574 of CAMAIG010000385.1, forward strand.
GTATTCTCGAAAGCACATATTCCGTTTTTTGAACATTGAGGGTACGCACATCAATAAATCCTCTGTATGGCTTGCGGCAGGCTCTTGAAAGGGCACTGAAGTAAAAGTTCACATCACAGGGATGAAGCTGCATACTGTTCCTGAGGTAATTTGTGTAGTTATCAAGGACTTTAGCCTTACGGGACTTGTCAATGGAAAAGATCATTCTGTCGGTGAACGGCAGATATTCAAACAGAGAGGAGGTGCAGGTTTCTTCAAGTATCCTGTAACGCTCATGGTTGATATTAAGCTGATGGGAAAGCTCTTTTCTTTCCGTGATATCGTTTATGGAAGCGAGAAAAACAATATTGTCACTCTTTATAAAATCAACAATTCGTGCTCTTACACAGAACCAGCCCACCGAGCCGTCGGCACGGTAGCCTCTTACCTCGCAGTAAAAATCCGAGCCTGTTGCAACGCTTCTGCGGGCATTTTCAAAAATATTCTGCTCGTCCTCTTCAAAAAGGGTAACGGTAATATTGTCAAGATATGGCTGATACTGCTCCCGTGTGTAGCCCACAACGCTGAAATAGCGCTCATTGAGATACAATGCACGGATCTTGGTGCCGTTAAGCTCGAAAATACTTATTCCATCATAGGTGTTGTTGAACAATCTGAAAAACAGATCGTCACAGCCTTCTGCCGGCTCAATCACAGATATATCAGTGATCCTTTCAAGCCTGCTGTCCATTTTAACGCCCCCTGAAATTGTTCTATACTATATTTATTTACAGTATATCACATATTTCTATAAATTGCAACATTTTTAAAAAAATTATATATATTTATTTTCAAAATGTAAACTCGTTTTTATGTAATTTTATATAAAACTGCAAAAAACGGGACAGCCTAAGGGGAGCCCCCTTTGCCGCCTCGTTGGTTAATTCACCAAGGCAGACAAAGATTGCGGCTCGGTACCGATAAATACTGATTTATCGGAAGTACCCTAATAAACCGTCCCGTCATTATTAAAAATATAAATTATCAGATAGGCTCTCCCGGATCTACATACTCTACCTCTTCCATCTCAACCTCGTCCTCATATACCTCCGCACCATTGTCTTTGCTGTTCTTTATCCAGTTGTATATGCAGTGGAGGGCATATTCTCTGGTAACAGGGGCGTTGGGGCTGATGTTTCCGTTCTTGTCCCCGGTGATAATGCCGATGCCCTTTGCTATGGCAAAGTAGCCCACGTTCTTGTCGGAGTCCTTTACGTCCTTGAAGGGTGACTTGTAAATGCCCTTGATCTCGGCACATCTGCCAAGACCCTCCTTTTCAACAAAAAGCTTTGCAAGGTCTGCTCTTGTTGCGGTAAGGGGCTTGCCGTTCTTATCCTTGTTGTCGTAGAGGGAGGCTTCATAGGGCATATAGGAATACCTTATGTTAATAAGCTCGTTCAGCTCGTATGTGGTAAGGGTCTTACTCGGATCAAGCTTTGCTTCGTTATAAAATCTCAGACCGTTGTTATAAAGTGTGATTATCTCATTTTTGTAAGGGGATTTCTCAATATCCGTATAGGGGCAGAGAGCAGGGACCGTTTTGATCTCTGTAATAGGATCGCCGTAATAATCTCCCAACTTTCCTGTTTTTGCGTTTAATGTCCAGTTGTCAATGGTATAGTGGAGATATGTATGGGGCACGGATTTGAGATCGGTAAAGCCTTCATATACAAGGTTCATATCCTTCTGCTTGAAAAGCATTTCCAGAGCCTTTTCGGAGGAAATTATCTTGCCCGAGCCGAAATCCACGTCCTCGGTATGATTTTTGCTGACACTTCTTACTCTTCCGCTGCTGTCAACGGTAACGCTTATCATATTGCCCGCAACCTGGATATTGTTCTCATACCTGTAGAAACAAAAGGTCCTTACAGTTTCGGTATAGTCTTCGGTCTTAACGGCGGGAGCGGTGTTTGAGATATCAGCCTTGTACTTTCCGAAGATATCTCCGTAATAATACTTTGCAGCCTTTTCGGCAAGCTTGTTTGCCTCGGAAACGTTCAGCGCCTTGTCGCTTTTCATTCCCGATGAGCTGAAGGAATAGACCTT
>CAMAIG010000386.1 GCA_945835085.1 uncultured Ruminococcus sp.
CTGAGGATAATAATAAGTATTATTATGATAATTGCAAAGGCACCTCCCATAAAAGCCTGTGACTCCGCACTTGGGGCTGCAGCAGGCTGTGCGGCAGGCATTGCGGTGATAATCGTATGCAGTACGCTCATATTTCTTGCCGTAAATTTTACCGGCGGAATGAGCTTTATGAATGAAGATATTTTTTCAAAGACAATGATTTTCGGCAGAATATATGATATTATTGCCGGATTTGATATGATCGCCTGACAGCAATTTCGGGTGATGTCTGTACAGGGATACAGACAGAAAGGATGGAACATTAGAATGCTTTGTAGCAGATGCAAAAAACGTGAAGCAGTGGTATTTATCACTTCCATGCAGGCAGGCGAAACCAGAAATGAAGGGCTTTGCCTTGTTTGTGCAAGAGAACTGAATATCCCTCAGGTAAAGGAATATATGGAGCAGATGGGCGTCACAGATGAAGATGTTGAGGAATTTGCCGACGCTATGTCAGGTATCAAGGACACCTTTGAAAGCGATATGTTCAAGCAGGGCGGCACCAATGCGCTCCCCAGCTTCTTTAATACGCTGTTCAATACCTTAGGGGGGAAAAGTCCCGCCGAAGCCGAGAAAAACGAAAGCTCCGACAATGATGACGATATAGTTTCCGAAAGAAGAGAACGCATTAAGCCCGAGGAGCTGAAAAAGGGCAAGGGTCAGAAAAAAGAAAAGCGCAAGTTCCTTTCAAATTTCTGCACAGACCTTACAGGCCGTGCAAGGGAAGGCAAGCTTGACAGGATCGTGGAAAGGGAAAATGAGATCGCCCGTGCAGTTCAGATACTTTGCAGGCGTCAGAAAAACAATCCCTGTCTTATCGGTGAGCCGGGTGTGGGAAAGACAGCCATTGCAGAAGGCATCGCTCAGCAGATAGTTAATGGCAATGTGCCCTTCCAGCTGAAGGATAAGGAGGTTTTCCTTCTCGATCTTACGGCGCTTGTGGCAGGAACACAGTTCAGAGGTCAGTTTGAGAGCCGTATGAAGGGGCTTATCGACGAGGTCAAGAACGAGGGCAACATTATCCTCTTTATTGATGAGATACACAATCTTGTTGGTGCAGGAGAGAGCGAAGGATCTTCAATGAATGCCGCAAACATATTAAAGCCTGCACTGAGCCGAGGCGAGGTCCAGGTCATCGGTGCCACCACCTTCAAGGAATATCGCAAGTATATTGAGAAGGACAGCGCATTGGAGCGCCGTTTCCAGCCTGTTAATGTAAATGAGCCTGCTGTTGAGGAGGCAATTGAGGTTCTCAAGGGCATAAAGAGCTATTACGAGGAGCATCACAAGGTAAAAATCAGCGACGAGCTACTGAGAATGTGCGCTGTGCTTTCCGAGAGATATATCAACGACAGGTTCCTTCCCGATAAGGCAATAGATCTCCTTGATGAAGCTTGTGCAAACCGCAGCATACGCAGTTCCGAGCTTTTGCAGCTGCAGGAGAAGACCAAGGCACTGAGCGTCCTTGAGGAGGAGATCAAGCAGATCGAATCCGCAGAGGAGCCTGATTTTGAAAAGCTTGCAGAGAAAAAATCCCTCATTCTCCGTGAGAAGGATTCCCTTGAAAAGCTTACGGAAGCGGTTGAAAACATAAGCGTCGAGGAAAAGGATCTTGCGAGAGTTATTGAGCTTTGGACAGGTATCCCCGCAAATAAGATCGAGGAAACCGAATATAAGAAGCTTGCTTCTCTTGAAGAAAACATGAAAAAGCGCATTATCGGTCAGGATAAAGCCATCGAGCTTGTGAGCAAGGCTATCAGAAGAACAAGAGTTCATACCACTAAGCGTATGCGTCCTGCTTCCTTTATATTTGTGGGACCCACGGGTGTGGGAAAGACGGAGCTTGTTAAGGTGATAAACGAGGAGCTTTTCAGCGGCAATGACACCCTTATCAGGCTTGACATGACCGAATATATGGAAAAGCACGCTGTATCAAGGCTTATCGGTTCGCCTCCGGGCTATGTGGGCTATGATGAAGCGGGTCAGCTTACCGAAAAGGTGCGCCGTCATCCTTATTCCGTGATACTTTTTGATGAAATAGAAAAGGCTCACCCCGACATAATGAACCTTCTGCTCCAGATACTTGACGAGGGCAGGGTAAATGACGCTCAGGGAAGGTCAGTAAGCTTTGAGAACACAATAATCTGCATGACATCAAATGCAGGCTCCTCCGATAAAACAACGGGGCTTGGCTTTAACAAGACCGAGGGAGATATCTCCCGTGAAAAGGCAATGAAGGCGCTTTCCGAATTTCTCAGACCCGAGTTTATGGGACGAATTGATGAAATCGTCGTGTTTGAGCCTCTCAGCAAGGAAAGCTATGCTCAGATCGCAGGGCTGATGCTCAGCGAAATGAAGGAGCCTCTGGAGGAAAAGGGTATCACTCTCAGATATGACAAGCGTGTACTTGCCGCAATTGCCGAAAAATCCCACGGCAGGAAGTTCGGGGCAAGAGATATCAGAAGCACCATAAGAACAGAGATAGAGGATAAGATAGCCGATATCATCATCGGAGCTGCACCGAAGAATCTTTCTCTTATAAAGGTGGCTGTGAAAAAAGATACTATAGAGGTCACAGGCGAGTAATACTGTCGTCTTAGGTGATAAAAAGAAAATTCC
>CAMAIG010000387.1 GCA_945835085.1 uncultured Ruminococcus sp.
TCCCGAAAGAGCGCAAATGTCAAGATATTTTATGCACAAACCTTACAATTTCAAGTGGCAATGCTTGTGGATTTTGCTGGTAAGCTGCGGATTTAATGGATATGTTTATTTTGCTTGTTGTATGAGTGATGTATTTAGGTGGCTGTTCCCCCGCCTTCGGCGGGGGAACAGCCATTAATCAAAATTATCTTAATATGTGGCTAACGGTTCGGCTTTAATCCGATTTATCCGAAACCTCAAAATCCACCTGTCCCGACGAAACGGACGCCTTGACGCACTTTACACGGACTCTGCCGCCCACCTTGTAAACGGGCTTGCCGTCCTTGGTAATGCTGAACATTCCGTCAAATTCGTAGCCCTGACCGAGAGCTTCCAGCTTAACAAGCCCCTCAACGGTGTTGTCAAGCTCCGCATAAAAGCCGTAATCGGTCATTCCGCTGATGATAGCGTCAAACTCCTCGCCCAGATGCGCCTGCATATACTCAGCCATATAGCAGTCCTCGCACTCACGCTCAACACGCATTGCGGTCAGCTCGCAGGCGGAGGACTGCTCCGAAGCCGCCTTTGCAAAGCCCTCGTAACGCTTTTTCACAAGCTTGCCTTCCATCTTGTTATAGCAAACGTCCGTGAGAATGCGGTGGATAGCAAGGTCGGGATAACGTCTGATAGGTGACGTAAAATGGGCATAATCCTCCAGAACCAGACCGAAATGTCCCAGAGGTTCATCGGAATATTTCGCCTTTGCCATGGAGCGGAGAACCATATTGTTGATAACAGGTTTCAGCTCGGATTCCTCAACGCTTCTCAAAAGCTCGGCAAGATGAACGGGCTTTACTTCGCTAAACTGTGGCATGGTCAGGTTCAGCCTGTCGCAGGCTTCCTTCAAATCGGCTATTTTCTGGGGGCTTGGGTCCTCGTGGACACGGTAAACGAAGGGCACCTGACGCTCCTTTGCGGTCTTTGCAGCACAGGTATTTGCCATGAGCATAAACTCTTCGATAATAAGCTCAGCCTCACCCCGCTCACGGCGTTTTACGTCAACGCAGCGGTCGTTTTCGTCAAGGATAAGCTTGCATTCGGGGGTGTCAAGCTGGGGTGCGCCCCTTTTCAGCTTGTTTGCGGTGAGAATGTCCGCAAGCTTTTTCATAACGGGAATAACGTCCCAGACCTCGGCGTATTTTTCCCGAATTTCGTCGGAAACATCGCCCTTTAAAATGCGGTTTATCTCCGTATAAACGCCCTTTACACGGGAGCGGATAACGGATTTCGAGAATTTCCACTTTTTGAGATTTCCCTCGCTGTCCAGCTGCATAATGCAGGAAAACGCAAGTCTGTCCTCCTGGGGATTGAGGGAACAGATGCCGTTTGACAGCTCCTTTGGCAGCATGGGAATGACCTTGTCTGCGTAATAGATGGACGTTCCTCTTTGAAATGCGTCGTTGTCAAGGGCGGTTTTCGGCTTAACATAGAAGGAAACGTCTGCGATGTGGACGCTCAGCTCAAAGCCGTCCTCTATCTCCTTAACGTAAACAGCGTCGTCGATGTCCTTAGTGTCCGCTCCGTCAATGGTGAAGATAGGCAGCTCTCTCAGGTCAAGCCGTCTTTCCGCTTCGCCCTTTGGAATGCCCGTTTTCTCGGCTCTCTTTGCCTCGTCAATGACCTCGGACGGGAACTCTGTTTCAACGCCGTTCAGCATAAGCACAGCCTTTGCGGACGATGTGGCGTTTTCCGCCGAACCGAAGCTCATGACCACTCTTACGGAATGCTCCGAATGCCGTTCGCCCCGCCTGTAAACCTCCGCAAGCACCTTGTCGCCCTCGTGACAGGTAACGTCCGACTTTGCAACGGGCAGCGGTTCCTTTGTCAGGCTGTCGGGCTGAACATAAAAGTGTCCGAACTCGCAGATGACCGTTCCCGTAAAGCGGGAGAAATTCTCCTGAATTATCTTGATGACCTCGCCCTCGGGACTTTCTCCCCGCTGGGGGATAAGTCTTGCAAGAACCACATCATTTGGCATTGCGCCTTTGAGGAATTTACCGGGGACAAAAATTTCCACGCCGTCCTCCTGACGGGTGATAAAGCCGAAGGTCTTTGCGACTCTGGCAACGGTGGCAGTGAATATGCCGTAGGACGCGCAGATAACGAAGCCGTCCTTCCTCTCAAATATCTCGCCGGACTCCTTCATCTCACGGACAGCCGCCTTGAACTCGTCGGGGCGGGGCTTTTTGCCTTTGCATTTTGCGTAAAGGGTCTTGTAGGAAACGCACTTTTTGTCGTTCTGCTTTAAAATGCAGAGAATGCGCTTTTTGTATATTTCACGGTAATCGAGTTTTTCTTTCATATATAAGCCCTCCTAATCAGAAGCAATCCCACGTATACAGTATATCCGAAAAATCCCCGTTTTTCAGATTTTCCGAGGAGATAAAGAAATTTGCTCCGCCGCCGTCGCCCCACATAATGTATTCGCTCATATCGCAGTCGATACGCAAAAGCAGTCGGTCATATTTTTCGTTACCGTCAACAGTGCGGGGGTCGTCCTGCGCAAAAATTGGGTAGCCAAGCAGCTTATGTTCTGCGGGAACGGCTTCGTCGGTGTCATCTTCGGCGAAAAGAAACTCCATATCCTCGTCGGACAGGTCGTAAA
>CAMAIG010000388.1 GCA_945835085.1 uncultured Ruminococcus sp.
ATCAATATCATGAACAATATTTCCATATTCATCTTGTTTATACTTTTTGATTTCAATTGTCTTTAAATTCAACGTCCTCTCAAGGAGCTTGATTCCGTCAATTTCTTTTGTGCCGTAAACATCTTGAGCCTGAACGTTATAATACAGATCACCTTTTGAATATCCGCTTATTTTCCATTCATTTGATGTTTCCGAATACTCAACCTCCAATGTTTTATACATTTTCTGCCACGAATTAATATTGAATGTTTCAAGGATAAAATCTTTTATGTATTGTGGTTCTATCCAAGAAGCACCAAGCTTAACTTTAATATCGGTAGCCTCAACGGTTTCCGGCTGAATAGCTTCAAGAGCCTTTACATTGGTTTCCAAGCCGTGTTTCTTTGCAGTATCAAGCTTCTCACGCACATTGCCGGATAAGTATTCATCAGCAGTTTCCCAGCTCATATTCTTTGCAGGATTTTGATAAATCTTTCCTTCCAATTCGGAGATAAGAGCAGCTTCATCCATTCCTGTTATATTTGCCATGAATGGGATATCAACCTTGAATTTCTCGGCAAGAGATACAAGAAGTGCATCCCCGGCGTTATCAACGTGCTGTACAACCTGCTTCGGCTTTATAAGCGCCTTCTGCATTACATCTGCCTTGCGTTCAAAATTGCCGTTGCTGTCGTTTACTTCAAGAGCCTTTATAAGCTGATAGGAAGTATCCTCGCCAAAGATATTTGCAGTTTCCTTTGCGCTTATTCTGCCATATTTTTCAACATAATTATCATACAGCCTGTTCAGATCGTTAAGCTCTGCCGTAACAGCACCGGAATTTATCCCATCAAGATTATTTACCTGAACATCAAGCAGCTTATTTAGCTTATCCCTTATCTCACAGAGGGATTTTATTTGAGGAATGTTTTTTGCCTTTACATTAGCAGGAGACATTGTATTGTCACCGTTTCTGTAAAACAGTTTATCATCCTGCACAACAAAGCTGAACTTTTTGCTGTCAACAGGAGCATATACAGTCGCTTCCTGTTCTGCATTCTGCTCCTTGCTCTGTTCCTTATATTCGCCCTTTATGTTCTTTATAGCTTCGGCAAGCTGTTCTTTCAGGTCTGCACCCTCAATAGGAACACACATTGTTCCGCTTCCGAACATCTTGTTGCCATCAACCATTTCACCGAGTATCATTTCGGGATGCTCTGCAAAGTATTTGTTTACCATTATTCCGGTGTCAAGTTCATCTCTGCCGATCCAGTCTGCATTAATTTCAATTGCCCTGTCACGCTTTTGCAGGAATATGATATCTGTCGTTACCTCTGTTCCTGCAATACCCTTGAAAGCGTTATTCGGCAGACGTATAGCACCAAGCAGCTCTGCTCTCTGAGCAAGATACTTTCTTACAGTCTCGTCTTTTTTATCCATCGTTCCCTGAGAAGTAACAAATGCCACTACTCCACCGGGATGAACCTTATCAAGTGTCTTTGCAAAGAAATAATCGTGAATTTTGAAATTCAGCTCGTTATACTCCTTATCGTAAACCTTGTAATCTCCGAAAGGAACATTTCCGATTGCCGCATCAAAATAGTTGTTTGCGAAGTTGGTATTTTCAAATCCGCTGACTGTAATATTTGCCGACTGATAGAGCTGCTTTGCGATCCTGCCCGTTATATCATCAAGCTCAACGCCTGATAATGTGGAATTATTCTTCATTTCTTCGGGCATTGTTCCAAAGAAATTACCGGTTCCCATTGCAGGCTCAAGGATTTTACCGCCCTTAAATCCAATATTGTCAAGTGCTGAGTAGATGGCATTGATAACAACAGGGGATGTGTAATGAGCATTATTTACGCTGCCCTTTGCATCGGCATACTCACGCTCAGTAAGCAGTGATTTTAGTTCGTTGTATTCGCTTGTCCATTCAGGCTTTGTATCGTCAAACGCTTCCTGAATACCGCCCCAACCGACATACTTTGCAAGCACAGCCTGTTCATCAGCTGTTGCTGTTCTGCCTTCACTCTCGATAGCTTTAAGTGTTTTGACCGCTTCAATATTCTGTCTGAAACGTGTCTTTAAACCACCGCCATTATTGAAATCGTCAGAAGTTATTCTGAAATCTCTGCTGACAGCATTGGAAGCTTTTTTTGAAATATCAGGCTCAACCTTATGTTCTGTTCCATCTCCGATATAGGTATAGTTTGAGAACAAGTCATTTCTGCCGACGTTATGCGTTGTATCATACGAATAATTAGGTGTAGTTACCGTTCTCTTTATTACAAGATCATCGGGATAAAGTGTTGGTTTATCTACAACAGTATATACCATTCCGTCCTTAGTAAACCGATCTCCGGGTTTTATTTCGCTCGGACTGTTAAGAACAGGCTTAAAAGTATCATTCCCCACTGGGGAATCAGTGCCAAGAATTTCCTTGCTATCCTCCTGCATCATGCTCACAACAGCTTCGATATCGTCTGCTGCAACACCATCATCATAAGAAGCTTCATTTTTCATAGCTTCGACAGTTTCTTCAATTTCCTCGTCATATATGCCGCTTTCTTCTTCGACAGTATTCTCAGCAGATTCAATCTCTACCTCATCATTCTCCATTACTTCATCAGGAGTTTTCATAGCTTCGACAGTTTCTTC
>CAMAIG010000389.1 GCA_945835085.1 uncultured Ruminococcus sp.
GACATTGCCACATATGACAAGGAAGCCGCCGAGGAGCTTATTGCTCGGCAGAAAGCGGCTGCCGAGGAGCTGGCGGACAATCAGAGAAAGGCTGCGGAAGACGCCTTCTCCAATTGGAGCAAAGGTTTTACAAACGTTGTTTTGGAATCGGATAAAGCATTTGACGACATTCTGAAACAGAAAACGGCGTTCTCGGACAAGCTGTCCGACAGCACTTCCCTGTTCACCTGGGAAACGGCTACCGACAAGAAAACGGGCGAGGATTACAAGTATGTTTATCTGGGAGATCTCCAAAAGCAGACCCAAGATATTCAGAAATATGCTGACCTGATTGAGCAGTTGAAAGCAAAGAATGTATCTGCCGAATTTATGGCGCAGTTTGCGGATCTGAGCGTTGAGGACGGTATCGCATTTGCGGAAAAGCTCCTCGACTCCGGCACGAATTTCGACTTGTATATGTCCGAATGGCAGAAACAGCAGGAGCTTATTTCATCTATCACAAATGAGTTCTATGACGGTGCTATCGCTGAGCTGGAGGACAAATTCACAGGCAGGCTTAACGCAGCTATTGAGGCTATTCCTCCCAATGCTTTGCAGGCGGGCGAGGAAACCGTTCAGGCGTTCATAGACGGCGTTGCGGGGCTTGACATAAACGAGCTGACGCTGGGTGTTCTGGAGGACGCTGACACGGCGGCTCTCGGACGTACTCTCGGAGAAAAGTTCGGGCAAGGCTTCTCGGACGGAATAGGAAGTATCGGCATACGGCTTGCGGACGCTATCGAAACAAGTCAGGTCATAAACGGGGCAAGGTTCGGCGGATATTACGGCGGCGAACAGAAGCCTGTCGAAACTAAGGTCGATGTTACCACGAACGTTTATCTTGACGGTAAGGAAATATCGGCGGCGTCCGAGAGTCAGACGGAAATAAATCAGCGAGTGCAAGGAGAATAAAATGATTACTTTTTCAATCGGTTCTATTCCCTGCGGTGCTTACATCGAGGAGGGCGGTTATACCGTTTCCTCCTCCCTTGTTACGGACACCGCAAACAGTTTTACAAGCATTGACGGCGTTGACAGGACGCCTGTTCTGGGACGTAAGGTCAAGCTGTCGGTGAAGCTTATTGATGTTCCGAAAAGCGTTGCGGCGAACATTGAGGGGCAGTTAAAGGCGGGAGATGTGAAGCTGACATATTCGGCTCCTTCGGTGGAGGTGGATATGTTCCGCTGCACGTCCTACTCTGCTCCATGTTCCGATTCGGATCCCGACAGTTCGGGAGATGATAATTCGCTTTGGGACATTTCCGCAAGCTTTGAAAGCATTGGACTTATCTCTGCCGATGACGGCGAAGGTCTTTAGCTACGTCGTCACGGTGGGCGGTACTGACCACAAGAACAACAAGATAGTCAGTATAGGCTATCGGAAATCGGCGGCGAAGCTCCCTACTTCCGGGTGCGTTACGGGCTGTCTGGAGGTCACTCTGGTAACCGATATTTGCCCCGATGATAATGCAGAGGTAACGGTGAGCTGTTCCAATGGCGTTAAGCTGCCGAAGTTTTACATAGCGTCCCGTTCAATTCCCGGGACAGGTCTGTTGAAGCTCGTCTGTTATGACCGCATGATGTTTTCGGACAGGGATTTTGACGTTTCCGCATACTACGGAGAAGAGGAAGATAAGAAGAAAACTAAGACGGTGCTCATAAGCAAGGTCGTTTCCGATATAGTATCGGCTTGCGGATTTTCGGGCGGCGGGGCTGTTGATGTTTACGGAGCAGAAACGGTTACGGTCGATGACATAAAGGGGAAATCCTGCCGTGAGATATTGGAGCTGCTTTCCGAGGGCGCTTGCGGGATATGGTACTGTGATGTCAACAATGCTCTTACCTTCCTGACCTTCGGGACGACAAATACGCTTGTTTCCTCCGAGATTTATTCGGCGGTCAAGGTGGGTTCCGCAAAGGGTCCCATAAGCAGAGTTATTGCCGAAAACAGCACCGATGGCGAGGTGTTTGACACGCTGGGCGGTGCGGATATCGGCAGTATCGTTCGTGTGGAGAGCATATTTGCGTCTGCCGAGAATGCGGCGGGAATATTGTCCACCTGCAACGGGTTTGTGTTTACGGCGTTTAAATGTTCACGGGCACTCGTTACTTCCGATGTTGAGATAGGTTGTGGTGTGGAGTTTGGGGATGTGACGTATATTTGCACGAATTTTATGCTGCATTTCACGGTCAAAGGCGTTTATGCGGAGCTGTCTGCGCCTGAGCTGTCGGAGTCGGAGTATGACTATCTTAACAGGCTCAGGCGGGAGTCGAAATCGTCGGTTAAATCGGGGCGGACTTACAAGAATGTTAAAATATCCAAATACGAGGGTTTTTCGTTTGTGGGGAGGGACAGCAAATGAATTATAATTTTCCCGAACATGAGAGCATTGACGGCATGTATATGTTTGAGGGGGCTATCTGCTGCGGACTTCACCCGTCCACCATAGCGATTTCCGATGGGGCGATAGATTTCGCATATGGGAATGTCACCCGTTCCTATGCTTTAGAGCGTTCGGACGGCAAGATAACCGCCTTTACCAATCCCGACGGGACACGGACGGAGGTGCTGCATAATGGTTGATGAGGATTTTGTGATG
>CAMAIG010000390.1 GCA_945835085.1 uncultured Ruminococcus sp.
TATAAAAATGTTATAATGAGGTACAGAATGTGTATGCATAATACACAAAATCGAAGGGCAGTTTTTTCTGCATAATACAACGAATATTTTTAAAGGAGTGTAAAACCCATGAATTACGGACATTTCGATCTTGAAAACAAGGAATACGTAATCACACGCCCCGATACCCCTTCCCCTTGGGCAAATTACCTCGGTGATCCTGAGTACGGTGCTATCATTTCTAATAACGCAGGCGGATACAGCTTTGTAAAATCAGGTGCAAACGGACGTATTATCCGTTACCGCTTCAATTCTGTAGCTGTTGACCAGCCCGGCCGTTATATTTATATCAAGGACGGTGACTCGGGCGAATACTGGTCTGCTTCCTGGGCTCCCGTTTGCAAGCCCCTTGATGATTATAAGAGCGAGTGCCGTCACGGTACTGCTTATACAGTTATCACCTCCGAATACAAGGGCATAAAGGCTGAAACTACCTACTATGTTCCCAGAAACGCTACCTATGAGGTATGGGCTGCTAAGATCACAAACACCGATTCCAAGCCCAGAAAGCTTTCCGTTACAGGCTACTGCGAATTCGTAAACGATAACAATTACGAGCAGGACCAGGTAAATCTTCAGTACACACTTTTCATCACAAGAACATATTTCAAGAACAATTTCATTCTCCAGAAGCAGAATGAAGTATTCAGAAATCCCGATAATGAGCGTTTCCTCGGACTTGCTAAGGCTAAGGTAGATGCTTACTGCGGCGACAGAGATACTTTCGTAGGCTCTTACAGAAGCTATGCTAATCCTAAGGGCATCGAAGAGGGACTTCAGGGTCAGCTCAACTACAATACAAACTCCTGCGGTGCTCTCCAGAGTGATATCGTTCTTCAGCCCGGCGAAACCAAGGAGCTTACATATATCCTCGGTCAAAGACCTGAGGCTGTTGCTGCCGAGATCATTGCAAAGTATGAAAAGGACGGTGTTGTTGAGGCCGAGGTCGAGGAGCTTAAGAACTACTGGCACGCTAAGCTCGACAACTTCCAGGTAAATACTCCCGATCCCGATTTCAACAACATGATAAATGTTTGGAACGCTTACAACTGCTTCATCACATTTACATGGTCAAGAGCAGCGTCCTTCCAGTACTGCGGTCTCAGAAACGGCTTCGGCTACCGTGACACTGTTCAGGATATTCAGGGTATCATTCATCTTGCTCCCGAAATGGCTAAGAAGCAGATCATCTTCATGCTTTCCGCTCAGGTAACAAACGGTGCAGGTCTTCCCCTTGTTAAGTATACTCACCAGGCAGGCAAGGAAAATCACCCCGACGAGAACGATCCCAACACAGCATACGCTAAGGAAACAGGACATCCTTCCTACCGTGCCGATGACGCTCTCTGGCTCTTCCCCACTGTTTACAAGTATATTTCCGAAAGCGGAGATGTTGCATTCCTCGATGAAGAGATCCTTTACGCTAATGACGGCGAGAAGGGCACTGTTTACGATCACCTCAAGAGAGCTATCATGTTCTCCATGAATAACCTTGGTAACCACGGAATGCCTGCAGGTCTTCACGCTGACTGGAACGACTGCCTCCGTCTTGGCAAGAAGGGCGAATCAACATTCGTTGCCTTCCAGCTCGTTTATGCTGTCAAGATCCTCAGAGAATATGCAGTTCTCAAGAATGATGCAGATTACATCAAGTACCTCGATGAGATAAAGGCTAAGCTTGACGAGATCCTTGCTGCCTGCTGGAATGAGGACAGATGGATCAGAGGCTACAAGGAGGACGGAACTGTTATCGGACAGAGAACAGATCCCGAGGCAAGTATGTGGCTCAATCCTCAGTCCTGGTCTGTTATCTCCGGCTTTGCAACAAAGGATCAGGCTATCAAGGCTATGGACAGCGTTGAAAGAGAGCTTAACACTCCTTACGGCGCAATGGTAATGTATCCTCCTTACTTCGATCATGGCTTTGACGGCGCTCTCATGCAGTGCTTCAATAAGTGCACTAAGGAAAATGCAGGTATATTCTCTCAGCCCCAGGGCTGGCTTATCCTTGCAGAATCACTTCTCGGACGTGGAAACAAGGCTTACAAGTATTGGAAGGAAGCTGCTCCTGCCGCTTATAACGACAATGCTGAGCATCGCTGCCTTGAGCCTTATGTTTATGGTCAGTTTGTTGAAGGTAAGGATTCTCCTTTCGCAGGACGTGCTCATGTTCACTGGCTCACAGGTACTGCTTCAACTGTAATGGTAGGCTCTGTTGAGGGTATCCTCGGTATGCGTCCTAACGCTGAAGGTCTTGTTATCAATCCTTCCATTCCTTCCGAATGGGCAAGCTACACTGTTGAAAAGACATTCAGAGGAAAGAAGCTGAACATGACATTCAATAACCCCGACCATGTTGAAAGCGGCGTTAAGAGCGTTGTTCTAAACGGCGAGGCTCTTGAAGGAAATCTTATCCCCGCTTCCAAGCTCAAGGATGTTAACGAAGTTGTTGTAACACTCGGCTGATAAACATTCCAAGCTTAATACAATATTCAATAAAAAAGCAGTTTCCGTTTTTTTGGGGGACTGCTTTTTGTTGACTTTCTTAAGGCAACACCGCACAAAGCACGCCTAACAGCTTTGCACGCAATCTGCTTGC
>CAMAIG010000391.1 GCA_945835085.1 uncultured Ruminococcus sp.
GAGCGGGAAGCCGCTTTGAAGGAACAGACTGCCGATGCTAAGGAGCGGTTTGATGCTCTGTACAAGGAGCTTTCCGACGAGGAGATCACCCGAAAGGAGTTTAACGACAGGTATGCGGCACTTACGGAGGAGCTTGCGAACAAGCGCATTGACATTTCGGAATATGCGGCTGACAAGATAGCGGATTATGACAAAAAGGTTCGTGAGGAGGAGCTTAGTGCCTGGGAAAAGTCCTCGAAGGAGATAACAAGCAACATCACAAAGACATATGAGAATGTCACGAAGGCTTACGAAAAGGTTAAGAGTCAGCTGATATCATCGGCAAGCCTTATCGAGGACAAGGTCACGGACACGAGCGGAGCGGACAGGTATATACTGACGGATTTTGAACAGAAGCGGAGGGAGCTTGCTAAGTATCGGAAGAGCCTTGAAAGGCTTAAGGACACGGGCATTTCCGACGAGCTTATGGAGCAGGTAATGAGCCTTAGCTATGATAATGGTGACAGGCAGGGGTACATCTCCGAACTGCTCAAAATGAGCGACAAGCAGCGGCAGGCTTATTACAAGGACGTTGAGGCTTACTATGCGGAGGCGGAGGCGTCTGCGAGGGACGAGGTTCAGCCTGAGCTTGACGAGGCTGACCGCATTGCACAAGAGGGCATTGATAAGATATACGGGGATATGCCCGAGGGGGCTTATCAGAAGGGCGTTGACACGGCTCTTGCTTACATTGAGGGCATAAATGATGCTATGTCAGATGCGGGATCTCTTATGTCAATGGGGTCTGACTACGGGGAGCGGAGCAATAACGCCAAATTGCAGTCGGCTGCAAAGGATATGAAGGAAATTGCGGCTTACGCTTCGGGCGGCGGCAATTATTACAGCGAGAACACGGTAATATCCGTTTCTGTTGCGGGCAAGGAGATAATCAAGAGCACGCTCAAAGAGCTTGCGAGGTCGAAGCAGCTTGCTGACGGACGGTAAGGAGGGGCGATATTATGTCAAAGGAGCTTAACGGGGGTTACTCCTTAAAGATCGGCGGCGAGGAATGGCCGCTTTTAAACGGGTACTCTCCGTCATGGACGGAGGAAGAGAAGGAGAACTTTGAAAACTACGATTTTACGAACATTACTGTTTACAAAGGGGTACGCTTTTCGGCGGCTGTAAAGGTCAGAAAGCTCTCCGAGGAGGACAAGGGGAAGCTTCTTGCTCTGCTTGCTCCACGTGTGGTTAACATGGAGCTGCCCGATTATGCGGGGAAGGTCAAGGTGAGCGGCGTTACGGCTGAGCTTACGTCTGCAAATCACCTTGGCAAATGGTACGATGTATCCTTTAACGCTGCCGCTGTAGGTCTTAAGCCTATCGGCGGCGGACTTTAGCCTTACTCTTACGGTTGGCGGTGCGGAGCTTGACATGTTCGGGGAGGTCACTGTTACTAAGGCGGTTGACGGGCTGGGCACTTCGGGGCTTTGCACATCTCAGCTGAGCTTTATCACTCCCGATCCTTTTTACGCTGTGAGGGCGGCGGAGGTCGTGCTTTCGGGTGTTTCGGGAGCAGGTAAATATTACATTGATTCGAGGTCAAAGAGCGGCGGTGCGGTGACGGTCACCTGTCTTGACCGCATGGCATTTACGGACGAAGAGTTTCCGTTTTCCGATCTTGACGAAGCTGTTCCCGATGATGTTCCGATAGGCACTGTAATGGAGCTTATTGTAAAAACTGTGGGGGAGCTTAGCGGTTATGGCGGCATTCCCTCATGGTTCGGCACATATCCGAAGGAGGAGCTTGAGGGGGTCACCTGCGCTGATATCCTTACAAAGATATCCGAGGCGTGTTGTGGTGTTTTTTACATCACAAACGATTGCAGCTTACAGTTTTTGGGGTACGGCTTATCATCGGGGACGGCTTATGCCGATGCGCACACGGCGCTTGATATCGGGTGCGATTTTACGGCGGCGGGGCTAAAGTGCATTGACGGGCAGGGCAATGTTATCACCCGTGGCAATGCGTCGAGAAAGTATGACAGCATAAACATCTCCTCGGAGTTTATGAGCGACGAAGCGTGTGCTGAGATATGGGGCAGGGCAGAGGGGCACACCCACACGGCTTTCTCCTGTCAGCGGTGCAGGCTTGACATTATTCCTCCGACGGGCGGCGTTATCGAGTTTGCGGGGAGCGGTGCTTACAGGGCAGGCTCTGTTACGGCAAGCATAAGCCGAGCGGGGATTTTTGCGGAGGTAAGCAATCCCGATCCGTCAAGCTCCGAGATAGGTGTCAGGGGGCGCAATCTGCGGGAGCTTGACGGCAAAATGAGCTACGGCAGGCGAGGAACTGCCATTTACACAAAATATCAGGGGGTCATTTACGAGGAGGAAGAATAGTGGGTAAAAGATACAAAGCTATTTCCCGTGTACGCAAGGGCGGTTTTGCACTAAGTGAGCTTGTTATCACACAGCCAATGCCCGACAGGATCGTAAAGGTATCGGACAACGAGGTATACGCTGTTTACGGCAAATACAAGCAGACGATAACCGCCGAGGGAGAAGGCAACGAGCGGTACAATTTCAAGGAGAGCATTACGGAGGTGGGTACATGACCTTTGAAGAGGCGGCGGCTGTTATGATGGGCGGTTCGGG
>CAMAIG010000392.1 GCA_945835085.1 uncultured Ruminococcus sp.
ATACTCGGTTCCGTAAACAATGACCTTATATGGCAGGTCAAAGACCGTCGCCCTGCAAAGGGCAGACCATAGAAACGGAAATATTCCAGTATCTTTCATTTTCCGAAGCCGCAAAATCGGGCACGCTTTCAAATTCGGGACGGTCAAATACCGCAGTCTGAACCGTAGGATCCTTGTACTCCACCACAACATTGTCATTTTTTAATGCATTCACGATCTTAGCCGCCATATCCTCGGGAACGTGGTTAAAATCTGCGGAAATATCAACGCGTTCACCCAGCACCTTTTTGTACTTTTTTCCCGTAATGCTTGTAAATTCAGCTCCGTACACAGGAGCCGTGTGAATACGCACCCCCTCCTGCTCGGTTATCATCGACAGGTCAACGCTGCCAATCTTGAGAATTGTTGCCGCCATAAAAATTACCCTCCTCCCGTCTTAGCAGACCTTGCATTTTCGGCATTTACCACCGCAGCTACATATCTGCCGTTCAGGTCAATTATTTTGTACGTACTTTGCGAAGAACTGCTCGAAGCCTTTGCGGTTTTGCCCGTACCCGAATTCTCGGAAGCGGAATAATCCCTCCGCACGGTCGTAGTCTCAGCTGCAGAATTATTTGCCGCATTTACCTTCACCGAAGCATTTGCGGTATACTCCTCATCACCGAAAACCGCCTTGAAAGCCTCTTCCCAGTTCGCATTGAAAGCAGCCATAAAACCCTCACCGAAAACAGTTCCGGCTTCTTCACCGAGAGCCTTGAAATCATCGGAATTTTCCGTAACCATATTGGCGATAATGTTGCTGTAAGCATCGTCATTTTCAAAGCCTTTGGAAAGCCTGCTCAGCTTGTCGGGAGACCGCAGAAGGTCATTTGCATAAGCAAGAGCGTCCTCGGGATCCTGTTTCAGAAGCTCGGAAATGATATCATCGAGAGTGTTCTTCTCCAAAAGCTCCGCAATTTTTGAAGTCAGCTTTTTCTTGGCTTCAATTTTCCTTTCAAAGCCTTCAATATCAATGTTCCTGCCTTTTTTCTTAGCTCCCGTCCGCTTGTCGGTCTCTTCGTTGCTTTGAAAGATATCGCCCTTCTGAGAAAGGCTCGAAGCCAGACTGTCACGTGATTTTACAATGCTGTCAAAGGACTTCTCAAGAGCGTCCTGCTGTTTTTTGGCAGCGTCCTCCGTCTCCTTCAAAGCCTTGTCATTATAGCTTTTCTGCTCCTTGAGGAGCTTCAGGTCATTGTCCTTGTAAAGGTCTGTGTTGTGGTCAAGAGCCTCAATGACAGCCCGTTTCTGTTCCAGAAGCCAGCTGTCATCATATCCTTTTTTCAGCTGTTCGGTCTCAAGCTCACGGAACTTGTCCTCAATGGAGTTTTTCAGAGCATTTTCCTGTTCCTTAACAGCCTTTTGTGCCTCTTTGGCTTCATTTTCGACAGCCTTTTCATAATGCTCTTTGGTCTGCGAATAATACTTTATCCACGCCTGATCTTCTTCGTTGCGGTTGGCTTCAAGCAGTGCCAGCCTGTCAGCCCAATACTGCTTTTCGCTGTCATAATTGCCCAGCGCATAGGCGTTGTCGATTGCCGTAACAGCTTCTTTCAGCTCATCGCCCGTCAGGATAAGGCTTTCAACTTCCTCGGTAGTAGCTTTGTCGAGGCCCTCAAAATGTTTCTTCGCTTCTTCCTCGGCACGCTTGGCGGCATCATCGCTGAAATTTGAGCTTGTTCCGAGCTTTTCAATTTCAGAAACAGCATCTTGTTTTGCCGCCGAGAGATCTTCAATAGTCTGATGTGCGTTCTTTATGCTTTTGTCAACATATGCCTTAATGCTTGTCTCTCCCGAGTTTTCCATTTCTATACGCATCCATTTCGGAAGCGCAGAATAGTCATACTCGTTCATCTGAGAGAGAGCATTCCATTCGCCCAGCTTTTTGGAATTATCGGCGATCATCTTGTCAATCTGTTCCTGCGTCAGATCGCTGTACCTGCTTATCCTCTGAGCCTCTTCCTCAGCCTGCTTGTCCACATAGTCCTTGTCGCCGTGCAGAGCGTTTTCTAAAGCATTGTGCAGGTTCTGATACATATCCGAGCCTACGGTTTCCCAGTCGTAATTTACAATGTTTGAGCCTATCTGTTCACACAATTCAACAGCAAATTCAATTATATCGGGAATAGCCTCAACCAGCGCCGCAATAAGGTCTGTAACGATCTCCGGAGCCTTTGCAAGCAGCTCGGGCAGAGCGTTGATAAGCCCCTCCGCAAGCGCCTTTATAAGCTCCTCAGCCGCATCGAGCAGTTCATCAATGTTGTAGATAAGAGTGTCAACAATAGTAAGAACAGCCTTCACCGCCGCAGGGATAAGGGTGTCAAGATTATTCGAAAGCCCCTCCGCAAGGGCAATAACAATATCCACAGCCCCCTGCGTAATGATATCCGCATTATCAAGAATAGCCGTAATAAGAGCTGTGCAAAGGTCAGCCGCCTTAGTGACAAGCTTGGGAACAGCGTCCACAAGTCCCGTAAGAAGCGTGTCAATTATCTCGTCGGCATTTTCGGTTACTATGGGAATAGCCGTGTCCGCAATAGAAGAAAGGGTGTCAAGCAAAGCGGAAATAAGATTATTTGCCCCCTCAAGCACACCCGG
>CAMAIG010000393.1 GCA_945835085.1 uncultured Ruminococcus sp.
AAGTTCAGGAAATGATAAAGTATATTTCAAATATAGCAACAATTGTTAAAAAAATTGAACAGCGATTTCACTAATATGGATGAGTGTATGCATATATTTAAATCACTAAATCCCTTTGAACAGCTCACTTAGTGATACATTCAATCCGTCGGCTATCTTTTTAATGTTGATTATGGCTATATTTCTCTTACCAGCTTCAATAGAAGCAAAGTATGTTCTATCCATGCCAATTTTTAAAGCAAATTTTTCTTGACTTAGTCCCGTTTGCTGACGAAGTTCTCGAATCCTATTTCCTAATTCTTTGGTAATAATAATCACCTCCACCTATATTGTGCTTAAAATGTCTAAAGTTCACAACTATAAAAAAAGAAAGAGGTATTTTACTATGTTAACAAGAGAACAGAAAGAGAAAATGCTGAACCAGATACTGGAGCTTATGACAGCTATCGCCTACGATGAGCCTGTGGAGAACGCTCCTGCACCCAAAAAGAAGCCTGAAAAGGTGAAGATGCTGACCGTCAAGGAATGCACCGAGCTTATTGACGGACTTTCCGAGCACACAGTCCGTATGCTTGTGGCTCAGAACAAGATCAAGTATATCCGCACAGGCGAGGGTGTCCGCAGCAAGATACTTGTCAACAAGGCTGACCTGCTGAACTATTTCCAGAATTGAGGAGGTGAGAGATATGGTTAGCATCAATGAGAACGAGCTTAACAGCGGTGACGATGAGCTTTTCGAAAAGATGATCTCAGTCCTGCGTCAGCGTGGCTTCTATGCTGCCGATAACAAGGACTCCGATCCCTGTCACTTCCTGACTAAACAGGAGCAGACATTCTTCAAGGAAGCTATCGACTTCTACAACGAGATACCGTTCTGAGAGTGAAGGTATTCGAGCAAGTAAAATCTGCTGTTGATATGAGAACTGTTGCGGAGGGATGCGGCTTACATATTGACTGTGGAGGTATGACGCTTTGTCCGTTCCATAATGAGCGCATTCCATCTGCAAAGATCTATCCCGATAATCTTCATTGCTTCGGCTGCGGAGTACACGTTGATGTTATCGGCTTCACGCAGAAAATATTTGGACTGGAAAAGCCTATTGATGCAGTTAAAAAACTCAATGAGGACTTCGGTCTGAATATCGAGATCGGTAAAGCGCCGACGACAAAAGAAGTGTCCGAATATCAGAAGCGTGTACAAGAAAAACATGAGTATGAAGTATAGGAGAAGTCAGCTTGGAGAACACTTAACGATTACCTGTGGCTGATGCCGAAGCTCAGCGTATCAAGCGTGAGGAACAGCTCACCCGTGACCTGCAAAAGGCAAGGGCTTTCATAACCACCTGCGGACTGGCTGAGGATTTTGCCCGGTACAGGTATAACAAAACAAGAAGCACAGAGTTAGAATAAAAGACGAAAAGCTATGGCATATCTCCGAAAGCGCTTGACAAAGAGAGAATAGTGCGCTACAATGCTAAATACAGAGATATGCCATAGTGTAAATTTGGAGGGATTTACATTGGCAAATATAACAAAACGTGGAAACACATTCCGTATCATGGTGTTTGTTGGCTACGATATGAACGGCAAACAGCTTGTAAAATCGACCACTTTCACTCCGTCTGTCGGGGTGACTGAAAAGAAAGCCGAGAAGCTGGCTCAGGAGTACGCTTTTGAGTTCGAGAGACACTGCAAGGGTTACTCTCTGCTCAACGAGAATATGCGATTTTGCGAGCTTGCCGACTGGTATTTCACCAACTACGCTCCCCAGGAGCTGAAAGAGAGCACCGTCTACACCTATTGGGGGCAGTACAAAAACCACATCGAGCCTGTTCTCGGTAACATAAAAGTCAAGGACATCAACGCTCCCAGGCTGACGCAGATAATGCAGTCCTATGACCTGAACCCTGCGACTGTCAAGAAGCTGTACGTCATTGTGCAGAGCATCTTCCGCAGAGGGGCAGAGCAGGGCTTCATCCGTGACACTCCCTGCCGTAACGTGGTACTGCCGAAGCGGAAGAAAAGCCGTAAGAACAAGGCTCTGGAGGAGGACAAGCTCAAAAGGTTCATGGCTTACCTTGAAAGTAAGCCATGGGACGAGGATTTCAAGCGTATCATCAAGGTGCTGCTGTACACTGGTATGCGTTCTGGTGAATGTCTCGGACTTGCGTAGGAGGATATCGACTTCGAGAACAACACTATCTCGATAAACCACACGCTGACCGATATAGGCGGAAAGCAT
Organism: uncultured Ruminococcus sp.; assembly: GCA_945835085.1. Taxonomy (GTDB): domain Bacteria; phylum Bacillota; class Clostridia; order Oscillospirales; family Ruminococcaceae; genus Huintestinicola. The sequence goes on from CAMAIG010000393.1 coordinate 2,243, forward strand.
GAACTGACCGATCCTAAGACCGAGAGCAGTATCCGCATCATCGGTATGGGGCAGGAGCTGAAAAAGGTTCTTCTTGCACAGAAAGAGTATATCGAAAAGCTGAAATATGCCCTCGGTGATGACTTTGCTCACCCTGAAATGGTGTTCGTATCGGCAAGAGGAAACTACCGTGACCGCAATTCGGTGTATCAGTCCCTTAAACGCTTCACCAAAGGAACGGAATTTGAGGATATGACACTTCATCAGCTCCGTCATTGCAACGCTACGCTTTTGCTCAACAGCGGTGTAGACCTGAAAGTTGTATCCGAGCATCTTTGACACCGTGATGTGAACATCACCGCAGAAATTTATGCTGATGTTCTGCGTAAAACAAAAGCCCGAACTGCCGAACAGAT
>CAMAIG010000394.1 GCA_945835085.1 uncultured Ruminococcus sp.
AAAATATCCGCTCCATGGGTCACAGGCGGAAATGAGCTGCTTCTGGCAGTAGCAGACACCGTCATAATATGCCGACACAACAGGCTGATATTCATAAAGGGTCATTTTTCCGTGGGGGTACATAGCTATTATCCTGTTTGCAATATCAAGAGTGCCGTTCATGCCCGAAAGCTCCGAGCCTTGCCTGCCCTGTGCATAGTTCATGGGAGGACAGCCCTCGCTGAACCACAGCTCCTTGCCATGATATTCCGCAAGCCTTTGTGCCTCGGGAGTTGATGCGCTTGTATAATGGCTTCCCACAACATCTACGGCTTTCAGAAGCTCTTCATCGTCATTCATTACTCCCGCAAAATGCCACGAGCCTTCTTCATCGGCGCTCACTATTTTTATCCCCGAATAATCATAGGGACAGTCCTTTTCCCTTTTAAGACGTGCCGAAAAATATTTCACCCACTCGGGGTCAAAGCCTCGTTCATTCTGTGAAGCGCTGACGTAATCAAATTTAAGACCGTATGTATCATAAGCGGCGTCAAGGATTTCCTTGTACCAGCGGTATCTTGCGGCATATACATCTTCGGAATCGGATATCCATTTCGGCTCACTCCACCACAGCATATCGAGAGTAAGGTGGGGATTGATCTTCTTTGCATCGGCGGCAAGCTGAAATCCCGCTCCCCTTGTAACATCAGGCTTTTCGTCGGCAAAGCGCATTACGCAGGGTTCTGTTCCCGAGGAGGAATTAATATCCGCACCCATTTCGATTTTAAGATGATTTACACCTATTCCATCATCTCCGAAAATATATTGAAGCAGCTGCCAATAATCCTCGGGGTTTTCGGACTTATAATCAAGGAGCAGACGGGAGGAATTGTTTGCGCTGACCATTCCCGCACCTCGGTAAAGCATATTTTCTTTTGTGTTAAGACCTGCTCTGTCAATTATTATCTCTCTCATTTCCATACCTCCGGAAGGCGTTTTTTCTCTATTATATATCCCGCACTTACGTCAGTCAATATTAAATATTTTGCATATTATTAAGATATTAACAAAAGCCCAAAGCAGCTTCATCGGCACACCGAGCTTCGGTATTCTCTTGGAGATACGCCCTCAATACGCCTGAAAACCATGCTGAAATAATTTCTGTCGGGATATCCCACCATTCTGCCTATCTCACCTATCTCAAGAGCTGTGTCCGTAAGAAGTGCCTTTGCTTCGGAAATGCGCCGTCTTGCAAGGTACTCTAAGGGTCTGATAGATGTTTCTGCCTTGAACACACGGCAGAAATGCTGCACAGTCACTCCCGACAGCTCCGAAAGTGTACGGACTGCAATATCCTGCATATAATTTCTGTCGATATACATAAGCGCTTCGGCAACGATACTGCTTTTACCGCAGGTTTCCTTTTGGGGAAAAAGCATTGCCTCACGCATGGCGAGAATATATTCATATAAAAGCACAGAGGAGCTTTCTCCGCCATTAATGGGATCCTCGGCTGCGGAATATATCCTGCTAAACAGCCTTTCGCATCGTGATGTATCACAGAATGGCGTATATGAAAATCCATCAAAGCCGATTTTTTTCATAAGCTCATGGGAATGTTCTCCTCGGAAAACAAGCCACTTTGTTTCCCATTTGCCGTTAACGGGGTGATATTCGTGAGGGATCCCGGGAGCAAGATAAAATACAGAGCCTGTTTCCTGAGGGTATTCCTTTCCGTCAACATACAAAGCACCCGCTCCCGATGAAGTGAAAAGAAACTGATGTGAAAAAAGCCCTGTTTTTCTCACAGCGTGTATCTCGGGGTCGGATATTCCTATGCCCGTCAGATAAAAGGGCAGCTCTGCCTGTTTCCCGATAACGGGATATATGGCTTTTGTCATGATCTCACCTCTTAAATATCAGTTTACCATAATTATTTCTGCATTGCAACAAAAAGATCATAAATACATTTCGGCTTGATTTGCACAAAAGGTCAGTATATCCGACTATATAGGTTATTGACAAAAGGCAGAGTGTGAACTATAATGATTAACAATGAGGTGCGGTAAAAAGGATATCATCAAGGGCTATGCTGCGGATATTGCTATTGCTCCACCAATTAACTGATGAAAATTTATGCGCAGAACCGCTGACGACGGATTTCGTCAGCGGGGCAAATCCCGAAAGGACGGTAAAAACTTATGAATCCATATCTTCCCCCCTATGAATATATTCCCGACGGTGAGCCGAGAGTTTTCGGTGACCGTGTATATGTTTACGGCTCCCATGACAGATCAGGCTCGGACAGCTTCTGCGACTTTGTTTTAAAATGCTGGTCTGCTCCCCTCTCCGACCTTACAAAATGGGTGTGCCACGGCGATATTTTCCACACAAAAGCCGACAGGGATCACCCCTCCGATATTGACTGGAACGCCGACAACACATATCTTTTCGCTCCCGATGTGGTGCAGGGCAGGGACGGGAAATATTATCTTTACGCATATATCGTGAATGCAAAGGGCTGTGTTGCAGTCAGCGACAAGCCCGAGGGACCGTTCAGGCTTGTTTCACAGTACAAATATACCATTCCCGATGAGGTATGCTGCAACGGCTGGTTCATTGACCCGGGCGTTCTTGTGGACGATGACGGCAGGA
>CAMAIG010000395.1 GCA_945835085.1 uncultured Ruminococcus sp.
ATGCCTTTTCTTTTTGCTCAAGCCCACCAGCAGCACAAATGCAACATAAAAGAACATTTCGTTTGAAATGGACCACGCCAGGCCGTTGAAATTGAAGGCATATGTGTTTTCAGCCACAAAGCTCTGAAGCATGGTGAAATGCACCCAGAAGTTCGGCTCCTTCAAATACTGCACCGCATAGCTGCCCGAATAAGCAAACAGGGCGATAATAAGGCATAACACATACAGCGGCCAGATATGAAAAACTCTGTTGAGCAGGAATTGCTTTGAGGATACCTCACCGTTTATCAGCTTGTCGGAATAGCTGTACTGAATAACAAAGCCGGAAAGGATAAAGAAGAAGTTCACGCTGAAATAGCCTTCGGTGAAGATCTTCATAATATTTTCCCAGCCGGGCAGCGCCATATCGTTGAACATATCAAAATGATGACAGATAAGGAAGAGAACTATTATAAACCTCAGCCCGTCAAACGACTTTATCCTGCCTATTTTCTTTTCCGATCGATCCATTGCAGATTCTCCTATTTTTTACTTTTCGAGCAATTCCTTGAGATGGCTCATAACATCTTCGGCACATTCGTCCCAGCTGATGCTGTGCCATTTTTCCTTGATAGCCTTCTCACGCTTTGCCGTTTCATCGGGGTGGGTGTGATAGAAATGGATCCTTTCGCTCCACTTCTTTTCGTCCCAGGCATGGATATATTCCGAAAGCTCGCCTGCCGTTTCCCTGAGGGCGGGAGTATCGCAGCACAGACAGAACTTGTCATAGTACATACTTTCGGGGAGAGTAAGGCTCCAGCCCTCGTAAAGGCTGGCAAGTACGGTAAATTCGCAGTTTCTGTAAAGAATATCCAGCTGCTCGTCGGTGGGGGTGAGCATAAGTATCTTTCCCTTTACACGCTCATCACGGGACATAGTAGTGATGAATTCGCTTGAATTCCAGCCGGAATGACCTGCAAATACCATCTGCGGAACATCATCGTAATTTTCCAGCATACGAAGATATGCCCTGTAAAGGGTTTCGTGATTTTTCCTCTGCTCCATAGTTCCGACGGCCATGATATATCTTTTTTTGATGCCGAGGTCCTTGAGTACCTTTTTCTCGTCCTTCTCGTCCATGATGTCATCGGTCTTCTTATTGGAAATATCGCTGCCGAATTTTATGGCATAGGACTTTGGTACTCTCTGACCGTTTTCCTTCTGATAGCGGATACCGTCCTTCTGAGCGGTTTCGCCGCCGTAAAGTATCATATCGCATATTTCGCTGTAATTTTTCAGGAACGGCTTGTAGAATTCCACCGTTTCCTCACGGTGTGTCTGAGGCAGAAGAATGGGGGTATAGTCATAAATTATACCGCAGTAACGGAATTTTCTCCGCTTCTTTTCTTTCATAAGCTTAACATATGTTTCATCTGTGAAGCCTGTGCCTGCGGTGAAAATAACGTCACCCTCGCTGAGGGGCATACGGAACAGCTCGCTGTCGTCCTTTTCGGATTCTGCTTTTTCTGCTTCCTCCTTGGCAAGCTGAAATTCTCTTATCCTCTCATTCATTTTCTCTTCCGACATTATACTTGTAAGGAACCAGAATGAAACATCCTTGTTCTCCTGCTTCCTTGCCGCTTCGAGAGCCTTTTCGTCCGGCTTTTCGTCGTTATCATCGGGAACTGTGCAGGCGCACAGCTTTCCTCTGCACAAAGCAAAGTCCTCGTCAAGGGAATCTCCCGTTATAATGCTTTCAATACAGCTGACGTCAATAGGGATATATCCCTTGATATGGTCTGTTGCAAAGAAACGCACCTTTGGATATTTGCTGTAAATATACTTTATCAGCATAAGCTCCGCACGCATTATTCCGGTAATGTTTCCGTTGATCATTGCGGTGGTGCGGGTCAGAGTGATGTCGAAATGCAGCGTCGGGATATTTGCACGGGCAGCTGTTTCAAAGCCGCTGAGGATATTGTATATCTGATTGCCGCAGTCCTGCCAGGTTATGACCTTGAAACTCCTGCGTATCTTTTCCTCGCATGCCTTGAGCTTGCCGGCGTTATCTGCATAATAGGCTATCTTGTCTGCCCATTCAAAGGGGTCATAGGTGTCTGCGTAATCCACCATGGAGCCGCCGATCTCTCTGAGCGGCGCAACATCGGAGCATATTACCATCTTGCCGTATTGAAGCGCTTCGGGCAGAGTAAGGCTCCAGCCCTCCCAGGCGCTTGCCAGGAGCACGAATTTTGAATTCTGATACAGCCAATCCAGCTCTTCATCGGTGGGAGCGCAAAAGAGTATAGTATCCTTAGTTCGGGGATCTCTTGTTATGGTTTTTTTCAGATCGCTGCAGGCAGTTCCCTTTCCGACAATAACCAGCTGCGGCATGTTCTTATATTTCCTGTCCGCCATTATAGTGAATGCTCGGTATAATGTGGAGTAGTTTTTCCTCTCGTCAATAGAGCCCACTACCATCAGATAATCCTTGTTAAGCCCTATGGACTTTTTGAAACGGTCCCATTTCTGCTTATCTATCTTCTTGCTCTTAACGATGTCCGAGCCGAAATAAACGGGATAACCGGGGGGTACGGGCAGATTATTCTTTTTCTGATATGCCTGTGTGTCCTGCATAGCGGTCTTGCCGCC
>CAMAIG010000396.1 GCA_945835085.1 uncultured Ruminococcus sp.
AACAAAGGAATTTCTGCTGTCTGCCTAACGAGTTGGCTTCAGCGACACGCTGAGCTTATGCAGATTTTTTCCGCATAAGCTCTTTTTGTAATTATTTTAAAATAGATCTCTTATTTCTCTTCTGCTCATAAAGAAGGACATCGGCATGGCTCAGAAGCTCGCCTATCTCCACCTCTTCCGTACACTTGAAGGGATATGCTCCCACGCTCGTGTGAACAAGATACGGACGCTCGGCACAGTTTTCCTTGTTGTACTCGTCTGTGATGGCATTTATCCTGCCCGCTATCTCGTCAACGGAGATCTCCTCGTCGGGGAATGCACAAACCGCAAATTCATCTCCGCCGATCCTTCCCACGATCTCGTTATTTCCGAATGCCTTCCTGAGAATTGCAGCCGCCGAACAAATGGCAAAGTCGCCCTCCTCATGACCGAAACGGTCGTTTATGGTCTTTAAGCTGTCAAGATCCGCAAATATCATCACCGCATCGGTGCCCTGTCGCTCATTGAGCTTTTTGCGGACCTCCTCAAAGAAGCCGCGCCTGTTATAGCAGCCCGTAAGCTCATCCTGCTTGGAAATATCGCTGAGAAGCTGGTTGTTTTCCTTGATCTCGATAAGGCTTTGCTGGAGCTGGCGCTGGGTTATCTGCTGCTGCTTCATCAGGGTGATTATCTTCATAGCCGCACAGAGCTGACCCGTTACCGACTGAATGCAGCGGAAATCGTCATGTCCAACCTCGCAGAGGAGTATGCCGTAATGCTCCTCGTTGGTGAATATCGCCGAAGCAACTATGGTGTATCTTCTGTCCCTGGGCATATATTCATTGGAAAAGATCTCGTTGTGAACGATATTCTGCTTTTCCGGGGGAAGAAGTATCGCATCGGAACGGTTGTGATATGCCTTTAGCTTCATTATCTCCGGGAATTTCCATGCGTCCGACTTGCGGTTGATGATAGCATTGTCATAGCTGTAAAGATAGCTTGATGTGATATGTAGCCTTGGCAGCTTATCCACAACGCTGTGATATGCACGGTCGTCATACGCCTCAAACACCAGCATATCCCTTGCGATGGCATTTGTCTGCCAGGTAAGGAAATGGGCGTCCTCAAGGCGTTCCGCACAGTATGCGGAATTCTTTTCAGCCATTATTCTGAAAAGCCTGATAAACAGCTTGTTGAGGGCAAAGATCATCTCGCTGCCTTCCATTTTGCTGTACATTATATTCTGCAGATATTCAATTGCAGAATAAAGCTTATAGATATCTATAAACCCGAAAAATACGGGATCGGCACATTCGCTGCAGAACATCATGACCTTCTCGCATTCGGCAGCATCAAGGAGCCTGCTGCTTGTAATAAGCTCATGAATGCGTAGTATCATGCTGTTTAACTTATTGCGGAGCATTGCGTAGGTATCGCTGTTTCTGTACTGATTAAGAAGATAATCGCATATTCTTTGGGATATCTCCTCCCTGCCAAGCTCCTTGTCATCATCAAAGGCTTCAAGCCTGCCCATTTCCTTGCAGCCGCAGGATTCCCTGCATATAAGGGTCGCAGGGACCTTGTCATTAGCAAGCCTGCCGTTTTTAAGATAATCTATTGACTCAATAAGAGCGGTATAGCCAAGCTCGGAGGGGTCTGATTCCACCGTGGTAAGGTGAGGAGTCATCTCCATGGAAACAGGGTCGTTGTCAAAGCCCGTTACAAGCATATCAATTCCGGGACGTATGCCCCTGTTGTTCATGACCATATATCCTGCCGAAGCCATCTGATCGTTTGCAAAGACCACAGCGTCAAGGTCATGGCACCTTTCAAAAAGCTCGTCTATCTGAGCGTCGCAGTATTTTGAGAAATTGCCGTAGACCACACGCCGCTCATCGTATTCAATGCCATGGCTCATAAGGACCTCTTTGTAAGCATCAAGGCGCTCCAGAGCGTCGCTGCTGGTTCTGGGTCCGCTGACAAAGCCTATCCTGCGGCAGTTATGCTCCTCCACAAGATGCTCAACAGCGCTTATCATTCCCGCCTTGTTATCCACTGTTATGCATGGATAACCTTCAACGGGAGAAGCTATGGTTATAACGGGAGTTCCGTCAAATTTTTTCAGAAATCTTTTTTTGCCTTCAAGATCAAGATTGCTTGCAATAGTGCCGAGAAGCACCAGCAGCAGGTCAAACTTATTGTCTGCCGCCATATCGAAAACCGTGTTATACTGATATTCGTATTCCGTACGAAGCTTATCCGCATATTCGGCGTCGATATACCTTCCCGGGAATATTACAAGATCAACATTTTTCTGTTTTGCGGCTATCATTGCACCCTCGCAGACAGAATCATCGAAAGCGTCATCGAGATGGCTCACAAGCAGACCGATCTTTAGTCTTGGTTCATTTTTACTGTTCATAATTATTTCTCCGGTATTTGCAATTTTGCATTTTCCGTGGTTTATCAGTCGTTTATGTCAATTTTCCGGACGACCTCATCAAGTGAAAGCTCACCGTTCAGGCTGCCCAGAGCGGCGGTTTCTGCTCCCCTGAACCGCATATTTAACTCCGAATCGGAAATAAAAGTATTTCCCGAGCCTCCGATATCACCGATACCGACCGCAATGCCGCC
>CAMAIG010000397.1 GCA_945835085.1 uncultured Ruminococcus sp.
ATCGGCGGCAACAGCCAGAGCGCAAATATGCTCGGCATCAACGTAAAGAGAACAAAGTTCTGTGCATACCTTCTCTGCGGAATACTTGCAGGCATCGGCGGATTTGTTTACTTCCTCCACGTTGGTTCAGGCTCTCCTTCCCACGCAAGCGGAGCTGAAATGAACGCCATTGCTTCCTCCATCATCGGCGGTACAATGCTTTCCGGCGGTTCGGGAAATATCATCGGAACACTTTTCGGTGTGCTTTCCCTCAGTACCATCAAGAATATCGTTTCCTCTCTCGGACTTGACGAGGCATGGTGGACAAATATCACCGTTGCGGCTATGATCTGTCTGTTCCTTGTAATCCAGAGCGTGGTTCTTTCCAGAAAAAACAAAGCAAAATCATAAGCTGTTTCACGCTTATATCAACAAAACAAGAAAGGAATAATTTTACATGAACAGGATCTATTTCATTACGGGCAGCCAGGACCTTTACGGCGAGGAAACTCTTAAGCAGGCTGCTAATGACAGCAGGGAAATGGCTGAATTCTTAAACGGCAGACTGAATGATATCGCAGAGGTATGCTTTGAGCCTGTTGTAACAACAGCTGCCGAGGCGGAGAATGTCTGCGTAAAGGCATCTGCGGACAATGACTGCATAGGCGTTATCATGTGGATGCACACCTTCTCTCCCGCAAAAATGTGGATAAGAGCGCTTAAAGCTCTTAAAAAGCCCATGCTCCATCTGCACACACAGTATAACGAAAAGCTGCCCTATGACAGCATTGATATGGATTTCATGAACCTTAATCAGTCTGCTCACGGCGACCGTGAGTTCGGATTTATCTGCACAAGGCTCGGCGTAAAGCGTGAGGTAGTTGTGGGATATTATCGGCATGAGGACGTCATAGAAAAAATACGCAGCTTTGCCCATGCTGCCGCTGCCGTTAATTTCGGCAGGACAATGAAGGTGGCAATGCTCGGAAACAATATGCGTGACGTTGCTGTTACCGACGGCGACAGAGTTGAGAGCGAGATAAGATACGGCTGGAACGTGAATTATTACGGCGTGGGAGATGTGGTTTCAATTGCAGAAGCTGTCACAGACGCCGAGATAGACGCAAAGCTTGCCGAGTATAACGAAAAATATACCATGGCGACAGACAATGCCGCTTCCGTAAGAGAGCAGGCAAAATATGAGGTAGCTCTTGAAAAGTTTATCGAAAAGGAAAATATCGGTGCCTTTACCGATACCTTCCAGGATCTTCACGGATTAAGGCAGCTCCCCGGAATTGCAGTCCAGAATCTTATGGCAAAGGGCATCGGCTTCGGACCCGAGGGAGATTACAAGACTTCCGCTCTGGGAGCAGTGCTGTTCAAAATGGCTGAGGGCAGAAAGGGTGCCACAGGCTTTATGGAGGATTATACCTATGACCTTACAAGCGGCGAAGAGCTGGAGCTTGCCGCTCATATGCTTGAGGTATCTCCCGTGTTTGCTTTGTCAAAGCCCGAGATTCGGGTGCATCCTCTGGGAATAGGCGGCAAGGAGCCTCCCGCAAGACTTGTGTTTGACGGTATTGAGGGCGAGGGAATTGCAGTTTCCATGATAGATATGGGCGACCGTTTCCGCCTTGTATGTGCAGATATCACTCTTGTAAAGCAGCCTGAGCCCATGCCAAAGCTTCCCGTTGCAAGACTTATGTGGAAGCTAAAGCCCGATTTTGCCACAGGTGCAGCTGCATGGATATATGCAGGCGGAGCGCATCATGCGGTGGTTTCCACTGCTCTTACCAAGGACGATATCCGTCTTTTTGCAAAGATGACCGATACAGAGCTTGTGATAATCGACGATAAGACAGATATAAACGCTTTTGAACAGCAGCTCGCTATGCTTGATGCAATGGCGAAGATCAAGAGGTGAGTGAAATGACTATTCAGGAAAAGATCGGCAGCGCAAAGACCTATCTCGGCATTGAATTCGGCTCCACCAGAATAAAGGCGGTGCTTATTGACGATACCTTTGCACCCATTGCAGCAGGCAGCCATGACTGGGAAAACCGCTATGAAAACGGCGTGTGGACATATTCTCTCGATGACATTATCGGGGGACTCCGTGACTGCTATGCAAAGCTTTCGGCAGATGTAAAGGAAAAGTACGGCATTATCCCCGAAACCTACGGTGCAATGGGCATTTCGGGCATGATGCACGGATATATGGCATTTGACAAGGACGATGAGCTTCTCGTTCCCTTCAGAACATGGAGAAATACCATTACCGAGGAGGCTGCATCGGAGCTTTCCGAGCTGTTTAAGTTCAATATCCCTCAGAGATGGAGCATAGCTCATCTTTATCAGGCTATCCTGAACAATGAGGAGCATATTTCAAAAATAGCGCATATAAACACACTTGCGGGATATATCCACTATCGCCTCACAGGTGACAGAAGCGTAGGCGTCGGCGAGGCTTCGGGCATATTCCCCATAGAAAACGGTACATACAATCCCAAGTATCTGGAAAAGCTTGATGCGCTTTTGAAGGAAAAGCACTTTGAGGGAAATATCAGAGAAATACTTCCTGCCGTGCTCAGTGCGGGAGAGGGAGATGCAGTCCTTACCGAAAGCGGAGCAA
>CAMAIG010000398.1 GCA_945835085.1 uncultured Ruminococcus sp.
TTTCGCTCATCAGACGGGAAACACTTTCCAGTATCTCGATAGCGGGATAATGGTTTCTCGCCGCCACCTTTCTCGACAGGATAATATGCCCGTCGATGATACCTCTTACCGTATCGGAGATGGGTTCGTTGGTGTCGTCGCCCTCAACGAGAACGGTGTAAACCCCCGTAATAGAGCCTTTTTCAAAGTTTCCCGCACGTTCCAGAAGCTTTGGCATTGCGGTGTAGATGGACGGCGTGTAGCCTCTTGCAATAGGCGCTTCTCCCACGGCAAGACCTATCTCACGCTGCGCCATAGCGTAACGTGTAAGACTGTCCATCATCAGCAGGACGTTTTTCCCCTGATCCTTGAAATATTCGGCAATGGCTGTTGCGGTCATTGGACAGCGGTTGCGCATCATAGCGGGCTGGTCGGAGGTGGCAACAACGAGAACGGAACGTGCCATACCCTTTTCGCCCAAGTCCCTTTCGATGAACTCCAAGACCTCACGTCCTCGCTCACCCACAAGGGCGATAACGTTGACGTCCGCCTTTACTTCTCTTGCTATCATACCGAGAAGTGTGGATTTACCGACGCCCGAGCCTGCGAAAATGCCCATTCTCTGCCCTCTGCCTATGGTAAGCAGACCGTCAATAGCCTTCACGCCAAACTGCATTATCTCCTCGATACGGGGACGTGTCAGTGGGTTCACGGGTTCGCCTGCAATGGAATAGCTGTCGGTAGTTTCGATGCTGCCCTTGCCGTCAATAGGCTGACCGATGGCGTTGATTATCCGCCCGATAAGCTGATTTCCGACTTTAACGGTAAGCTTGTCGCCCGTATTGTCAACGATACAGCCGGGGCCTATGCCGTCGGAATCGGTGTATGGCATCAGCATAACTCTGCCGTTTGAAAATCCCACGACTTCCGCAAAAATGTAGTCGTCGGAGCCTTTTTTGAATATCCTGCACACGTCGCCGATATTGCAGACAGGGCCGCTTGATTCGATAGTCATACCGATTATCTTCTCGATTTTGCCCATATATCTGTAAAGCTCCGTGTTTCTCACGGCATTTCTGACAGCGGAAAAATCCATTTTTTTATCCTCTTGCGCTTCGGGTATTCTTGATTATTTCCTGCAAAAAGTCCAGCTGAGTGGGAACGGACGCATCTATTATCTCCGAGCCGTTGTCGAGAATTACGGTGTTATCCTCCGCTTCGGGAAGAATTTCTATCTCAATGTCGGGGATAAAGGAGATAAGCTCCTTCAGGAATTTTGCGTCGGTTTTCAGCTTTTCGGAAACCTCGCCCTTTGCCAGCGAGATTTTCACGAAATCGGAATTACGGAAATTTTTCGCCGCCTGAGCGATTATTTCTTCAAGGATATGGGGGTCGGTTTTCAGCTCTGTGAGGGTAATTTTCCGCACAAGCTCCATGACCGTGTCCTTCATTTCCTCCTGATTTGATATATAATAAGCTTCCTTTCGGGAGTTTATTTCGTTTAAGAAGCCTGCCGCCGCTTTAAGGTAGGACTCGCATTTGGCAAGGCTTTCCTTTTTGCCCGTGGCATAGCCGTCCTTGTAACCGTCCTTGCGGGCGTTTTCCATGGCAATGGCTGCGTCCTGCTCTGCCCTTTTCAGATACTGCATGGCGGCTGCCTTTGCCTCGGCGATACAGCTGTTTGCCTGAGATTTGGCTTCTTCGAGAATCCTGTCCCGCTCGCCGTTGATGACCATATGGCGTTCGTTCATGGCACGCTCAATGCCTGCTTCTATCTCACGCTGAATGCGGGCTTCCGTTTCCTGCTGCTCCCGGATTTTGCGGATACGCTCCTCTTCCTCCCGCTGCTTCTGCTCACGGAAGGAGATGAACTCGTCGCTGTCCTCGGGGGGCGGGGGGAGCACCACGGTGTTGTCAATGGCAACGCTGTTATTGTAATCGAAAACTGCCTGTGAAGGCTTAACGACTTTAAGCAATTATCTCGTCCTTTCCGCCCTTTCCGATAACCAGCTCGCCTTCCTCCTCCAGATGACGGATAACTGCAACGATACGCTGCTGCGCCTCTTCAACGTCACGCATACGAACGTTATGCAGATATTCGATCTCCTGCTGGATAGACTCCTGCATTCTCTTCGGCATATTTGCGTAAAGGGCTGCGGCAACCTCCTGGGACGAGCCCTTGATAGCCACCGCCAGATCCTTGGTTTCCACATCTCTGATAAAACGCTGGATAGACATGGAGTCCAGCGAAAGAATATCCTCGAAAACGAACATCTTCTGCCTGATCTCGGCAACAAGGTCGGGATTTTTGACAGCCAGCTCGTCGAAGATAAATTTCTCCGTTCCTCTGTCGACATGGTTGAGGACTTCGGCAATGTAGTTGATACCGCCGACCTCTGTAAGGTCCATGGAAACGACATCTGCGAATTTCTTCTCCAGAATATCCTCCACCGCCTTGATAGTTTCGGGGGAGGCGGAGTCCATCTTTGCGATACGCTCAACGACCTCAACACGCTTTTCCTTGGGCAGCTCGCTGAGAACGGCAGCCGCCTGGTCGGAGTTGACATAGGAAAGAATAAGTGCGATAGTCTGCGGGTACTCGTTCTGCACGATAGCCAGCAGATTCTTG
>CAMAIG010000399.1 GCA_945835085.1 uncultured Ruminococcus sp.
AAAACGGCTGGCTCGACGAAAACGGCACAGCTGTAAAAATGAAAGCAGAATAAAAAAATCAGACTTCCTGACGTTTTCGGACGGTAAGGAAGTCTGTTTTTTTTGTGTAAAATCATTCCCATTTTTGAAGCGTCTTTCGCATATACTCTCTGATGTCAAAGCCGTATATATCATTGAGCTTTTCCGAGCGGCAGACATTTTCCGATGAATCAAGGAGCTCCGTTCTGCCCTCGTTCATCACCATTATCCTGTCCGAAAGCTCGGCGGCAAGGTTAAGGTCGTGAAAAACTCCGACAACGCTTTTGCCGTTAGCTGCCCAGCCTTTGAGCATCTCGATAAGCGCTACCTGACGCTTTAAGTCAAGGTGGTTCGCAGGTTCGTCAAGGAAAATTATCTTCGGTTCTTGAGCAAACGCTCTTGCGAGCAGAACACGCTGCAGCTGACCGCCCGAAAGCTCGGTTATAAGCCTGTCCTTCAGTTCAGCCGTTCCCGTCTGTTCAAGGCAGCGCTCCGCTATCTCACGGTCGGCTTTTGAAGCGCCTGAGCCGCTGTGTGCGTAACGCCCGAGCATTACCGTTTCCATTACCGTGAAATCGGCGTATTCTCCTCCTGCGCCTGTCTGGGAGAGAAGCGCCGCTTTTTTTGACAGCTCCGTGCGTTTAAGTGTACTTATTTCGCAGCCGTTTATCTTTGCGCTGCCGCTGTGATAGGGGATTATGCCGCAAAGCGCACGGAGAAGGGTGGTCTTTCCGCAGCCGTTTGGCCCCGTTACGGCAAGTATCTCTCCCGTCTTAACGGTGAAGCTAAGTTCTTTTACAACGTCCCTTCCGCCGTAGCCGCAGGATATGTTTTTTACTTCAAGCATAGGTTTACCTCCCCGTTCTGCGCTTAAAGAAAACGAATGCGAAAAAGGGCGCTCCGATAAGAGCAGTCACAACGCCCACGGGCAGTTCGTTGGGCACGATGACTATCCTTGCAGCAAGGTCGCAAAGCACCATAAAAACGCCCCCCGTTACCGCAGACATTGGAATAAGCGTCCTGTGGTCTGCGCCGAACAGCTTTCTTGCAATATGGGGCGCAATAAGGTCAACAAAGCCTATTACACCCGCAAAGGACACGGCAGTTCCCGAAAGCACGGCGCTGAGAACAAGCAGCAGAGTTTTTGATCTCCTCGTGTCAAGCCCTATGGACTGCGCCTGTTCATCGCCGAAGGTGAGAATGTCAAGCTCCCTTGCTTTGAGCATAAAAACGACCATACAAAGGGCAAGCACTCCAAGCATTATCCCGTCATACTCCCAGCCCCGTCCTGCGAAGCTGCCGCTTTGCCATTTCATAAGCTGCTTGTACTTTTCATCGGCGGTGTTTGCAATAAGGGTGACTATCGCATTTATAAAAAGGGATAAGACCATGCCCGTCAGAACAACGGTGCTGCTTTGCAGGCTTCGGTCAAGCCTTCTTGCAAAGGCTATCATAAAAAACATCATTATTATAGCCGAGGAAAGTCCTGCAAAGGCAAGGGAGAAGGTTCCCATAAAGGTAACGCCAGACACTATAACAAGGCTTGCCCCAAGAGAAGCACCGCTTGATGTGCCGAGAGTAAAGGGCGAAGCCAGCGGATTTTTAAGCACCGACTGCACAGCCGCTCCGCTTACCGAAAGAGCCGCTCCCACGATAAATGCAAGGAAAACTCTCGGCATTCTTACGGAAAAAATAATGCTTACGCTCGACTGCGGAACGTCCTCAGGCAGAGGAATGCCCAACAGCTTGTTTCCCATAACAGCAAAAATATGGCTCGGCGGAACGAACACGCTTCCTATGCAAATTCCAAGTACAAGCGTAACAAAAACCGCCGCAATGGATACGGCGGTAAGAGTTACGGCTTTTCTGCGGCTCATTCAGCGAATATCTCGGGATATACAGCCTTTGCAACGGCGTATATTCCGTCAACTACATACTGTGAGGGACGGCTTGTTGCGTTTGCGTCAACCTGATAAACAGCGCCGTTCTGAACAGCGGTGATAACGTCCCAGCCTGCACGGGTCTTTATTTCGTTGAAGTCGTAGCCGTCATACATAACGTTTGTGATGATAACATCGGGGTTGCCTGCGATAACTGTTTCATCGGAGTTGGATATCCAGCCTTCTTCGCCGCCGTAGATGTTTTCTGCGCCGATAAGGGTGATTATCTCGTCAATAAATGTGTTCTTTCCGCAGGTGTAAAGGTAAGGCGCTGCGCCTATTTCAAAGTAAACGGACTTCTTTTCGGTTATAGCTGCAGCCTTTGCTGTAACGTCTGCAACGGCAGCGTCAATGGAAGCGATAAGCTCGTCGCCCTTGTCTGTGGTCTTTGTGTATTCCGCAAGGAACTTAATGTCCTCCTTGATAGCTTCAATGGAAGTGGAGGAGGGGATATAAACAACGTTAACGCCTGCGTCCTTAAGATCCTTGTAGGGGTCGCTGTCGCCTGTTTCGGAAATACCGTTTATAACGATAACATCGGGAGCAAGAGCGATAAGCTCCTCTGTGTTGAGGTTGTAGAAATCAAGTGTGCAGATAGCAGGGTCGATTCCGGCAACGTCTGCGGAATACATATCTGCTGCGATTATCTT
>CAMAIG010000400.1 GCA_945835085.1 uncultured Ruminococcus sp.
ATAGTTCTTGCTTATGCTTTCTTCTTGGACTTACTGTCCTTCTTTTTGCTTTCGAGCCAAACCCAGAGAGGACCTGCAACACAAATTGAGGAATAGGTACCGGAAACAAGTCCGATCATCATGGGGAAGGAGAAGGAAATTATCGAATTAACACCGAACACAATTGATACAATTGTTACAATAAGCATTGCAGAAATAGTTGTGATAGATGTTCTGAAGGAACGTGTCAAGGACTGATTGATACCAAGATTTGTGATCTCTTCAATAGTCTTTTTGCCATTATAAAGCGTCTGATTTTCACGGATACGGTCATAGATTACGATGGTGTCATTTACGGAGTAACCAAGTATCGTAAGGATAACTGCCATAAAGTTTGCGTTGATATCCATTCTGAAAATTACGAATGTTCCGTATACGATGATAATATCATGAATAAGTGCCACAATAGCACATACACCTGCGAGCCAGCCGCCGATGTTCTTGAATCTTACTGCAATATACAGGATAAGCACGATAGCTGCAAAAAGTGAAGCAACGATACATTTGCTGAAAAATTCCTTACCTGCCGAGGGAGATATATCGGTTGATTCTGCAAGCTCAATATTATTTCCTGCATACTTTTCTTCAAGAGTATTTGAAAGAACGATCTGCTTATCAGCAGTAAGTCCTGAATTGGAAAGAAGGGATATCTGGATATTGTTCTTTCCTGTGTTGAAATCCGTACCGATAGTTGTGGCAACATCAATACCTTCAAGAGCCGCCTCTGCATCAGCTTCAAACTGTGCAACATCAATATCACCTTCGTAAAGATATGTGATGATAGTACCGCCCTTGAACTGAATGTCAAGCTTTACTCCGAAAATAAAGGTTGAAGCTATGCAAATAACTATAAGAATAATAGATATAATTGCACATTTCTTGCTGTTTTTTATAAAATCAAAATTAAATTTCTGCTGACTCATTTCTTTGCACCTCCGTAAAGACGAGGATTTCTGAATGCATTATATCTCGAAAGGGACATAATCATCAGTCTGGAGCAAAGAACTCCGAAGAACAGATTCAGTACTGTACCTGTAAGAAGTGTAAATCCGAAGGAATAGATCGTACCAGCTGTTGAAGGTCCGAACATGAAGAATGCAAAATGGAGAACCTTAGCAAAAAGGCTGTCAGGAGTTCCAAATGCACCCATAAGGATAATAGCAACAAGGATCATTGTGATATTACCGTCAAGGATAGCTGAAAGAGCACGCTT
Source organism: uncultured Ruminococcus sp. (assembly GCA_945835085.1). Taxonomy (GTDB): domain Bacteria; phylum Bacillota; class Clostridia; order Oscillospirales; family Ruminococcaceae; genus Huintestinicola. The sequence continues at coordinate 1,253 of CAMAIG010000400.1, forward strand.
ATATCCGCTCTGGAGAGCGCCGTCAAGTGTCTTGCCCACAGCAAGCTCTTCCTTGATTCTTTCAAATGTGATAACATTTGCGTCAACGCCCATGCCGACTGCAAGGATTATACCTGCAATACCGGGGATAGTGAGAATGCTGCTCTCACGGAATCCGAAATATCCGGATACAAATGCAAGAGTTCCTGCAACCTGTCCCACAAGTGCGATAACTGCAACAAATCCGGGAAGTCTGTATATGATTATCATATAAATTGCAATGAATGCAAAAGCTATTATTCCCGATACAATCATTGCCTTGAGCGCACCGAGTCCCAGGCTCGGAGAGATGGTTGAGAAGCTTGCTGTTACAAGCTTGAAGGGAAGCGCACCGGAATTGATCTGATCGGCAAGCTTCTTGGAGCTGTCAGCATCAAAGCTTCCGCTGATAACAGCACTGCCGTTTGTGATGACTGCGTTAACTTTTGGATATGAGATACAGGTATCATCCATCCAGATGGAAATGGTGCCGCCTTCCTCATAAAGCCTTGAAGTTGCATCGGCGAATTTCTTTGTACCTTCATCGGTGAGTCTGAGTGAAACTATCCACTTCTCCTCTTCCGATGCTGCATTCTGATCGTATGCCGCATATGCCTCGGCAACATCCTTACCCTCAAGGATAACATTTTCAAGTGTTACTCCTGTTGGCTTGCCAAGCTCATCGACCTCATGCTGCTCACGGAATGTAAGCTGAGCTGTTTCGCCAAGCTCCTTTACAGCAGCCTCGGGGTCAAATTCAGCTTCACCCTCCTTCCATGGGAAACGGACGATAATTCGATCATTATTGTAGTCAACATATGCTTCATAATCTGTGATGCCAAGATTGATCATACGCTGAACTATTACCTCTCGTGCGGAATCGAGCTGATCGTTTGTAGCATCGAAGTCCTCGGGAGGTGTAAATGTAACGTCAACGCCGCCCTTGATATCAATACCGAAGCGGATATCATCAACGCCCTTGATATAAACTGTTTCGATATCACCGTAAAAGCTGCTGAATCCCATCAGAACAGATGCCGCAAACAGTGCGATCAGCAGAAAAACGATGAAAAACACAGGCTTTTTAACCCTTTTCACCTTTATGACCATTCCTTTCTTAAATGCCATATTTGCAGACAAATAAAATAGCCGCAATTATCGTTTTATTATAACATTTTTTTATAGAATTGTCAATAGCTGTTTGTGTTTTTCCATAATATTTTTTGTAATAATTCTATTTTGACCTGAATATATTTGTGAAGAGGACAAATTGTATAACACTGAAAGGATGGTATATATGAATTTCAAAGTCAACAAAGAAACATTAAGCTCGCCGG
>CAMAIG010000401.1 GCA_945835085.1 uncultured Ruminococcus sp.
TCAAGTATTCTGTCTGCAAGAGTGGACTTTCCGTGGTCTATATGTGCAATTATGCAGAAATTTCTGATATTATCCTGATTGTATGACAAAATAACACATCCTTATATATTTAACGTAACCTTAATTATACCATAAAAACAGTGATTTGTAAATACGGGAAAAGAAAATTTCAGTGATAACTATTGACATTTCCACGATTGCGAGTATAATTAAAGTATATGTTTCGGGAAATGACGTCCTTCCCTGTGCAAATTTTGGCACTAAACCGCTGATTTTCGGCTGATGGCATCTGCAGTTACGCAGAAGCTGTCGGCTTTTTTATTTGGAGGAGTTTTATGTTAACGGGAATAGCAGTAATAATGATATCGGGGCTAATTATGAGCGGCATCATGAAAAAGCTGGGTCTGCCGCCCCTTGTGGGAATGATATTTGCGGGCATAGTGCTGGGTCCCAATGCACTTGGCATCATAAACGATGATATCATGAGCATTTCGGCGGAGCTTAGGCAGGGTGCGTTGGTAATAATCCTTACACGGGCAGGCTTATCCCTTGATACCGATGACCTGAGAAAAGCGGGCAGACCTGCACTGCTGATGTGCTTTCTGCCTGCGGTGACTGAGATAATGGGAACGGCGCTCCTTGCACCTATGATATTTGACATTTCCCTCACGGACGCTCTTGTGCTGGGAAGCGTTCTTGCGGCGGTTTCACCTGCGGTCGTGGTCCCGAGAATGATAAGGCTCATTGAAGAAAAATACGGCACAGGTAAGCGAATACCCCAGATGATACTTGCGGGAGCAAGCGCCGATGATATTTTTGTTATAGTGCTGTTTTCGGTATTTTCCTCAATTGCGGCAGGAGAAAGCAGGAGCATTGCCGCAGATATTATGAGCGTCCCTTTGTCGGTGATACTGGGGGGAGCAGCAGGCGTTCTGTGCGGACTTGGACTTAAAGCTCTGTTTGAGCGAATTCATATGCGGGACACGGTAAAAACTGCAGTGGTGCTTTCCGTATCATTTCTGCTCCTTGCACTCCAGAGCGCCATTGAGAATGTGGTAGGCTTTTCGGCGCTTATCGCAATAACCGTTATCGGAATTACACTGAGAAAAAAAGCTCCCGAAAGGGCAAAGCGGCTTTCGGTAAAATACAACAAGCTCTGGGCGGCAGCAGAGGTGGTGCTGTTTGTGCTTGTGGGAGCGGCTGTTGATATCACCGATGCCTTTACCTATGGCGGGGGAGCGGTGTTGCTTGTGGTTCTTGCCCTTGCATTCAGAATGGCAGGAGTATTTTTCAGCGTGTGCGGTGCAAGGCTCAACGGAAAGGAAAAGCTTTTCTGTATGCTTGCCTATACTCCAAAGGCAACGGTACAGGCGGCGATAGGAGCAGTTCCCCTTGCCATGGGGCTTTCCTGCGGCAGCCTTACCCTTACCTGTGCAGTGCTTGCAATACTGATAACAGCTCCCGCAGGAGCATTCTGCATCGACCACACTTATAAGAAGCTGCTTGTTTGTGATAATTCCTGAGAAAACCCGCAGATCATATCGGTGTTTTCGGCGGAGTATTCGGTTTCCTTTGACCAGAGGCAGGCGCTTTCAGTTATATCAAGCCCAGAAGCTTTGCTGATAATGGCAGCGGCACAGGCGGAAAATACGGCAAGGGTCACAGCCTCTAACGGGTCGCAGCTGCAGGTGAAATAGCGGAAAATATAATATTTCAGCAGATTGGTATATTCCCTGTAATGCCCGTCAAAAGTAAATTCCTCGGCATTTTGGACAGCTGTTTTTATTTTCAAACAAACTTCCTTCCACCTGTCATTCAGGGATTCAAGGGAAAATATCAGCTCCAGCTTTCCCAAAAGGTCATCTCCCGGGAAATGAGATGCGGGAGTAATGCATTCAACAGGTGAAAGGTCATTATTACAGAGCTTTTCGGAAATGAGCTTTCCAAGCTTTATCAGCGTTCCTGCTTTTTCGGGAATGCTGATATTTTTTTCCAGAAATTGAAGAATAACGCTTCGGGCATTTTGCATGAAAATATCTTCAGGCTCCTCGACTATCTCCGTTTCGTCATCGGTGCCGAGCTTTTCAAGAGAAAAAGGCTCATTGTCGGTGAGTATGACTCTTGCGGCTTCCTCGCAGCACAGACCAATGCCCATTTCCGTGTGCTTCGGCATGAGGTTTATAAATCTGGGGTGAAGCCTGCAAATATCACAGAGCATTTCTTCTCCTCCCGATAGGATAAGCTCGCAGAGATCGTTTTCCGTAAGAAAGGGGCAGCGTTCATTTTCGCCGAGCTTAAAGCAGTCCGAACCGTCCTCGGAAACGGTGATATTCGCCCGAAGCTTTTTTCCAAGGTCGCCGTCCAATTTACTGTACATTTCCAGAGTATCGCTGTCAATATCTATCTCCCAGCCGATGCAGCAGGATTCCTTGCATTTGTCTGCAATGCAGCGGAAGCTTTTGTAGTAATGAGGTACATATATATCCATATCTTCACCGTAAAAAAGCGGCAGAGAAAATCCCTGCCGCTACAATCTGTCGAAATAGTGTTCAAAATAGTTTATCCGCAGAAATAAAAACAAGGCAAAAGTTTC
>CAMAIG010000402.1 GCA_945835085.1 uncultured Ruminococcus sp.
AAAGCTCAATAGCGAATGTGGAGTTGTCACCAGCATTGCCGCCCGCATCGGTATTTACCATCAGGGACGCCTTGCCCTTTTCGCCCTTGCCCGTGAGATAGTTAAAATAAACATAGTCAACAACACAGTCATTGCCTACGCCATACTTAACTGTTTCGGACAGAGCAAAATCCTGAAATTCATCGCCCGCATAACGGTCACCCTTGATAGAAAACTTTCTCTGAGTGCCCTTCTTAGTGGTGGACTTGCCCGCACGGATATACTGCTTATCATTAGTTTCCGCATTAAGGGACGATTCAACGCCCTCAACGCCCACCTGCACAACAGCATAGTTTCCCACATTGGCAGCACCCTCAGCACCGCCGACATTCACAGCCAGCACATAGTTATCCGCCATAACGAATCCCTCGAAGGAAGGATTAGGCGTGATATTCGTCATCAGTTCTGAAAGCTTCATAAAATTACCTCCATTTACAATAATAATCGATTTTTAAAACGCAAACGTAAAAATACGTCCCGTCCGTACCGAATCCCTTCAAGGACGGAGGAGTGCCAACGGAAATATTTCTGACTTGCCACCCCTCAGACCTAGGCAGACCAGCCGAAGGAATAAGCGGCAATTTTCCGCAAATATCCCCCAGCTTTTCCGCCACAGCACGCTGATCGCCGTCCCGTCCGAGTATCTGAACGTTCATAGTCTGCAACGCCGTACCGTTCAGATATTTTTTGATTTCTTTCCCTCCCGCAAAGGAAATGGAATAAGGAGCCTCAGGCGACAAAACGCCGATACGGTCGATTCCGCACAGCTCTGAAAGCTCCTCCATTATCTCAACCTGTACCGACATCTCAGCCACTTCCCTCCAGAATATTTTTATAATTTATGATCCATTCGTCAAGGTTAATATCCTTAGCCTTGTGAAACCACATAGCCTGAGCATTAGGGTTTGACGAAATATCAAAATTTAAATCCAAGCCGTAATACATCTTAGCAGCATAAGGAGTTTCCCACGAAATAACGCCCTTGTCGTTGTCCGCGGAAATCAAAGCAGACCCTTGCAGAGTACCCACATCAAGGGGGCAATAAAAGTTGCTATCTTCCGCTATCTTCTTACAAAGAAGAGCCGTCGCCCGTTCGTTTCTGTCCTCAATTCTCTGAATGATCTCATCGCAATTAAACTGAACCACAACAGGCATATCATATCAACCCTATCTCCAAATGATGAACACCTTTGGTATCATACAAACGCTCAACGCTGCCGACCACATACCGCCGACCATCAAAAATAACAGTCTGCCGTTCACAGCCCCCGTCCCCGGAAAGCTTAAAAACCGCCGAACGGGGACAGCTTGTGTGAGTATCAAAAAACAGCACCGCCGACAGCTGAACATCAATTCCGTCAGCACCCTTCACGACCTTCGCACAAGGCTCTATACGCACACAGGAAAGCACTACAGATTCAGTCGATACGTTTCCCCACTTATCCTTCGGAAGCTCTGTAACAAGCTCACAGGAGTGTATCAACAGCCTTCTCGGAATAGGTATCATAATATCGAAATTCCCCTTTTCAAAAGCCCAGTAGGCTCAAGATAACTCAAAGCAGTAGGGGACAGACTATCGGCAGCCCCGCCCGAAGCGGAAGAACCGCCAGAAACGGTAAATTTTCCGATAGAAAATCCCCCGCACTTAGCAGCCGTTTCCACCTCAACAGTCCCGCCGACCGCGCCAAGGAATTCCACCTCCGCAGCAGTAGCCCGCCTGACCCTCTCCGCAATAACAGGGGACAGGCGGTCAAGTCCCTCCTCGCCGCCTATCCTCATCATGGTTACATTGTCGATAATGTCCGAAGCCCGCTCTATTAGTACATCTATACCGTCCACATCATTCCCGCAGTAGACCTGCTTGTAATAGTCCTCGGTAATGTACCCCATAGATTAGGACCTCGTAACAGTCACGGTGTAAGTATCAACATAGGTCTTGTTAGCAACATTGACCTTAATGACATTCTCACCCATAGCCAGCTTAACGGTAGAACCGTTGTCATATACCTTTCCGCCCGCCTCAACAGTAACAACGGAATCCGAAGCAGTAGCAGTACCACTAACCGCAACAGAAGCGACGGAACCGGAAGTTGTATACTCAAATGTGCTCTTGTTGAAGGAAGGTGACAGACTCAGACTGCCCACAGTCAGAGCAGACAGGGAAGTGTCAGGCTCAACGGAACCCGAAGGGATAAGAGCCGCAAACGCCTCAGGCTTAACACACAGATAGCCGATACGCATAGTCGCCTTAATAGCCACCATATCCTGCTCAGCCAGAGAAAGGGGCTTGCCGTCAGCGTCCAGAGTGCCCTGAAGAGTAGCTTCCTTCAGAATCTCGTAGGAAATACCGTCACGAACGCCAACGATAGAATACTTCCATTCACCCGCAATAGCCAGAGCCTTCTCCTTGTCCCATGCACCGTTGCGAACAAACTCAATAGGCTGATTATACAGCTCGGTCTGGTCGGTACCGTCAACATAAATGGGAGCACCGCTGCTGTCACGCAGCTTTCTCAGACGATTTTTAAGACCGATAGAAGCAG
>CAMAIG010000403.1 GCA_945835085.1 uncultured Ruminococcus sp.
TATATTGACAGTTTTCAACACACTGTTGAAAACGATGTTCAAAACTCTCATTATTCAGAAAACGTTTATTACAAAATAGTTACAAGTTGTTACAAACCGGTTTTACGGAAAGTATATATGAGTTTTTCAACAGCTTCCCGGTGAATTACTTAACGTGGATAAGTTTTCAACCGGATTTTCGGAAAAATTTCAACTTTTATTCAGCAAAGTTTCAAAAGTTTCAACGGGTTTTGGGAAGGATTTTTTTGAGTGAAGAAGTTTCAACTTTTCAACGAAATTTGAACCTCGGATTTGAACAGGGAAAATCCCTTGAAGAAGCCCGCCTGGGGGAGTTTCGGTAAATTCAACATTACTATTACTGTTACTATTTTGTAATTATTATGTTTTGTTTTGTATTATTTTTGTAACCGTTTGAATTGTTATTGGTGTTTTCATCGGTGAAATGTCACACGGTAATATTATAGATAAGCTCGACAAGCCTATATATTATGATATAAAGCTTGCGGGTCATCAAATCAGGAAAGGATCTTTTATTATGAAGTTTATCTGCACGCAGTCTGTTCTCAATGAGGCTGTAAATAACGTTTCAAGGGCTGTTCCCGCAAAAAGCCCCGTTACCGCTCTTGAGGGAATAAAAATGTATCTTGACAGAAATGTTCTGGAGCTTACAGGCTACGATCTGGAGCTTGGTATTCAGACAAAGATAGAGGTAGAATCGGAGGATCACGGCGAGTTTACCGTTAATGCAAGGCTTTTTTCCGAGATAATCAGAAAAATGCCCTCAGAAAAGGTTGTTATTGAAATTGATGACAAGCTCAAAACTACTATCAAGGGCGGCGATGCGGAATATAATATACTTGCTCTTTCCGCTGACGATTATCCTTCTATGCCCGAATATGATACCTCAGACAGCTTCTCCGTTTCTCAGGGAGTGCTGAAAAATATGATAAATCAGACTATTTTTGCGGTATCTGTTTCCGATAACAAGCCAATACTTACAGGAGAGCTGTTTGATATAAACGATGGTATATTCAATCTTGTTGCTATCGACGGTTTCAGGCTTGCTATAAGGACCGAAAGGCTCAGTTCCGAGGATAATTATCATTTCGTTGTCAAGGCTAAGGCTCTTTCGGAGGTTTCCAAGCTTCTGAAGGAGGACGCCGAGGAGCCTGTTAAGGTCTATGTTTCAAGAAAGCACGTTGTTTTCGATATCTGCGGATATATGGTAATTTCAAGGCTTCTTGAGGGTGAGTTCCACAATTACAAGGGAAGCGTTCCTCAGACAAGCTCTACGGAGATAGTTGTTAACACAAAGAGCCTTATTGCCAGCCTTGAAAGATGCTCACTTCTTATAGTTGAACAGACAAAGGCTCCCGTTAAATGCTCCTTCGGCGACGGTCAGGTAAGGATCAATTGCTCTACCTCCCTCGGAAAGCTTTCCGATGTTTTCCCCGTTGATATTACGGGCAACAAGGTGGAGATAGGCTTTAACTGCAAGTACCTTCTTGACGCTTTAAAGGCTGCCGAATCCGACAAGGTCAAGCTTATGTTAAACGGCGGTCTTTCTCCCATGAAGATAGTTCCTATCGACGGTGACGCTTACACCTTCCTTGTTCTTCCCGTAAGACTCAAGGCTGAATAAGATTTAACATTAGACAGCTATTTTGTTGAAAGTATTTTTATAGAAAGGCATTTGTATGGAGATACAGTCAGAAAAAATTACCATATCCACCGAATTTATCAAGCTTGACCAGCTCCTTAAATTTTCCGGGGCTGCGGATATCGGCTCAGAGGCAAAGTCTATGATACTCGACGGGATAGTCGATGTCAACGGCGAGACCTGCATGATGAGAGGCAAAAAAATAAGACCCGGTGATATTGTTGAGATACACGCCGATGATGTTATTCTGAGGCTTGAGGTAGTTTCTTAAATGGTTATTGACCGCATTTGTGCTGACGGATATAAAAATCTGTCGGAGGTTGATATTTCTCCCGACAGGGAAATGAACATTTTCTGCGGGGATAATGCCCAGGGCAAGACAAATCTTATTGAGGCTGTGTGGCTTATGACGGGCTGCCGCTCCTTCAGAGGCACACGGGACAGAGATTTTATCGGGTTTGACAAGGACAAGGCTCGGATAAGCGTGGATTTTACCGACAGCTTCAGAAGTCAGAGCATTGACTTTTCGGTGAAAAAAAACTGTGTGAAGGAAAAGAATATCACTCTTAACGGTGTAAAAGTCCCGCTGCTATCAAGGCTGTTCGGTAATCTCAAATGCGTGGTCTTCACTCCCGAGGATCTGTTTATCGCCAAGGGCTCTCCCGACAACAGGAGAAGCTTTATCGACCTTTCCGCTTCACAGTTGAAAAGATCCTTTGTTTATGCTCTTAATAAGTATGACGATCTGCTGAGCCAGAGAAATGCTCTTATCAAGGACATTGCTTTCGGAAACAGAGATGCTTCCGAGCTTGATGTATGGGACGTTCAGCTTGCAAGGACCGGGGCTTATATTTCTGTTATTCGTGATACTTATTGTAATAATTTAAATAATTATACAAATAGTTTATATAATAAAATTAC
>CAMAIG010000404.1 GCA_945835085.1 uncultured Ruminococcus sp.
TTTTTTGCACGAATGAGGCTGCCCGAGGAGATGCGCTCCGATCCCGGGGAGCGTGACAGCATGAGGGAGCACATTCTTTCGGGGGCGAGGAAGCTTGACCTTATTGCCAAGGGGCAAAGGATAGATTATCTTGCGGACAGCTTTGCGAGAGATCTTTTATACAACTACTGCTTTTACGCCCGAAACGACTGCTCGGAAAAGTTTTCGGCGGCTTACAGGGGCGACATTATAACCTTACGCAACATGGCTGTTGCCGGGATACTTAAAGTGGAGGGGACGGACGATGCGGAGGCTTAACAACACCATTTCCTCGGAGCATTTTACCGACGGCATTGTTTATTTTTACCCTCTCAAAAGCAACGGTGAGCCTGACGAGGGAGGGGAGATAAAGCGGTTTTACGGGGAGCGGAACATGACATACAAGCGCATTATGGAGGCAAGGCAGATAATGACCGAATACAGCCGCATAATATGCGTGCCTCTTACGGGTGCGGGGTGTTACGGCTCCATAAGATGCGCTAAGATATGCGGTCGGCTTTACAGGGTGGAAACGGTTCAGGAGATAGTTTCCGCTTTTCCGCCTGCGGCGGTTATGGCGCTTTCCGATTGGAATATTGACAGTTTTGTTTGATTGGGGGTGTGATAAATGGGACTTAGGGAGATCATAAGCTCGGTTTTCAAGACAAAGACTGCTGACCCTGCGAGGTCGGAGATAGTTCTGACGGGGGGAGCGGCTTATGCGCCTGTGGAAACAAATGCAAGGCTACAGCGGCTTGCACTCGGGATCTGCGTTGACTACATTGCTTCGGCGGTGGGAAAATGCGAGTTTCGGACGTTTTTACGGGGGCAGGAGGTTCGGGGCGAGGAGTATTATCTTTGGAACGTTGCGCCGAATCCCACGCAGACGTCCACGGAGTTCTGGCGTGAGGTCATTACACGGCTTTACAGTGAGCGTGAGGTGCTTATTGTTCCCGTGGGCGGTGCGCTGATAATTGCGGACGGATTTTCCACGGAGGAGCGGGCGGTTGCGCCGACTTTGTTTACAAACGTAAGCAGGGGAGATTTTTACATTCCGAGGGTGCTGACAAGCGAAACGGCGATACATCTTACACTCCCCGGGGAGCTGACACCTGCGGCGCTTACTTCGGGGGTGACAGACATTCTTGAGGAAACGCTTTCCGAGGCTGTGGACAAGTACATGCACGAGGGCGGCGAGAAGGGCACCTTTGAGTATGACGCTGACCGCATGGGTGATGATGATTACAACAGGGCTGTCAATCAGGCTTTGGAAGAGGATTTTGCAAACTACTACTCGGCAAAATCCGCTGTACTGCCTATTTACGCCGGAATGAAGTATAATCAGTTTACAAACAGCTCGGGGCAGAAAAACTCCATTGTGGGGGACATAAACTCCATAATGCGGCAGGCGCTTACGGTGGCGGCGCAGAGTGTCAAGATAGCTCCTGCGCTGATACTCGGTGAGGTTGCGGACACAAAGTCGGCGGTTGACAACATGCTGACATTCTGCCTTGACCCTTTACTTGACATGATAACCGAAAGCATAAACTCGGTAAGATACGGCAGGGCTGTACTTGACGGTTCTTTCATACAGGCGGACACGAGCTGCATAAAGCACGTTGATGCACTTAGCATTGCGGGAGATCTTGACAAGCTCAAATCGGCGGGGCTGTTCAGCACCAATGAGATCAGACGGAAGATAGGCGAGCCGAGGATAAACAGCCCTTGGGCGGACGAATACAGCCTTACCAAAAACTACGAAAACATTCCCGGCTCGGGGACGGGCACAACGGGAGAAGATGAAAGAGAGGAAGAGGACAATGAGGATCGAAAGCAGGATAATGCAGGCGGCTGAAAACAAGGTCGGAGTTATTTACATTTACGATGACATCAGCAATGACACATACGACTGGTGGAGCGGGCAGGTCATAAAAAGCGAAACTTCGGAAAAGTTTATCAGGGACAGGCTTGCGGAGCTGGAGGGAGTCACGGAGCTTGAGATACACATCTCCTCCTGCGGCGGCTCGGTGAAGGTTGCCATGGGGCTTTACAGTCAGATAAAGGCTTTTGCTTGTCCGAAAAAGGTTAGTTACATTGACGGCATGGCGGCAAGCGCTGCAACGGTGATTGCAATGGCGGCGGACGAGGTTGTAATGCCGATGGCGGCGCTGATGATGATACACGACGCTTGGATGTCGGGGGTATCGGGGAACTCTACGGAGCTTCGGAAGGCGGCGGACGATCTTGACGTTATCACGTCGGCGAGCGTTACGGCGTATTTACAGCACTCGAACGGAAAGATATCCGAGGAAGAGCTTAAGGCGCTGATGAAGTCGGAGGCGTGGCTTACGGCGAAGCAGTGCCTCGAATACGGTCTTTGCGACAGGATATCGGACGAGGCGGAGGGTGCTTCGGGGGAGGCTTTACAGTCGGTTCGGAATCCGATACTTTCGGGGGCTGTTTTCGGGGCGTCGAGGCTTTTAAGTCTTGAGGCACGGGTTTTGGCTATTGAGGAGAGGTTTGCGGCGCTTGCGGCTTCGGGTGATGATGATGGAGAGGG
>CAMAIG010000405.1 GCA_945835085.1 uncultured Ruminococcus sp.
TATTGATTAAACGTTAATAACAATTCCTGAAAATGAAAGGAATGGTCATATGGAAAGCACATTAAAAAAATACCGTACAGCAATATTCTCAGCTCTGGCAGTCATGGCGTCGGCGGTCATGATACACTATGCGGTCGAGGAAATTGACAGTGCGGTAAAGGTAAATACCGGTGAAACAAGCGACAGTACAGTAATCGTTCTCGACAGCGGTCACGGAGGCATGGACGGAGGCTGCTCCACTGCCGACGGAGTGACCGAGAAGGGCATTAACCTTGAAATAATGCTGAGCGTCAGGGATATGTGCAGGCTCTATGGATACGATGTTGCTGTGACCCGTGACAGGGACGTGTCTATCCATGACAGCGGCGTGACAGGGATACGCAATCAGAAGGTTTCCGATATGGAAAACAGGCTTGAGCTGTTCAATAAATTTCCCAATGCCGTATGCTTGTCCGTTCATCAGAATACATATACCGACCCCAAATACAGCGGTGCTCAGATGTTCTATTCATCGGCTAATCCCGAAAGCGAGCGCTTTGCTTCAATAATGCAGAATATGTTTGTAGCAAATCTTCAGCCGGATAATCAGCGTGAAACCAAGCTCTGCGGCAAGGAGCTGTATCTGTGCTATTACTGCAATAATCCTGCGGTCATGGCTGAGTGCGGATTTCTTTCAAATCCCGAAGAAGCCGCCAAACTCAAAACCACAGAATACAGGCATCAGGTCGCATTTACACTTTTTTCGGGACTTGAAGAATTTATCAACGGATAAAAATTCGCCGCACATATGGTTTTTGACCTTTGTGCGGCGATGACTTTATTTTGCTATCATTGGCTGGAGCTGTCTGCCGTCCAGAGCAGCCTTTGCAGCTTCCGGTATCTTGGAAAAATCTGCAACGATAGAGGATGGCTTTTTTATGAAGTCATCCTGTCCGAAGGGTACAAAATAAATATTTTTGAGATTCATAAGCGTGCCGATATTTTTTGCGGAAGCCGAAAGTGCGTCATTTGTGGAAACTGCGATAAGAACGGGTCTGCCGTTTCTCAGGTGCGACTTTACCGCCATGGTAACAGGTGTATCTGTAATGCCGGAGGCAAGCTTTCCCAGGGTGTTTCCGGTACAGGGTGCAACTATGAGCAGGTCGAACATTTTTTTCGGACCGATGGGTTCGGCAAGGGGAATGGTATTAATAATGCCCTTGCCGCTGATGCTTTCTGCTGTGATAATGTTGTCGGTGGCAGTTCCGAATCTTGTGTCAAGGGAGGAAGCATTGAATGACATTATCACAGTAAGATCGGCGTTCATGGCTTTGAGCTTAATCATCTGTTCAAAGGCTTTGGAAAATGTGCAGAAGGAGCCGCACACAGCAAAGCCAATTTTTATGCCCGTAAAGTCATTTTTGCTTTCTGACATATTTACTGCCGCCTTTCTGTGCGGATTAGCCTTATGAGCGGTAATTGCCCATAAGGCTCGTTTATTCTGTTTCGTTAAGTATATTTTTGATAGTGTTTCCGATGATCCTACCCGAGCTTACGGGAGCAGTTTTGCCGGGGAGAGAAAGTGCCCGTACCGCTCTCAGACCAAGCCCCTCTGCGGCGTTTATGTCAATTCCGCCGGGCTTTGAGGCAAGGTCGATCATCAGACAGGAAACGTTGCATTTTTTCAGCAGAGCTTTGTTTAGTATCATGCTCGGAACTGTATTGAAAATGATATCGGACTTTGAGAGAGCATCGGAATATAAAAGCTCTGAAATGTGCAGCTCTTTGCATCCGTAAACCTCAGCCCAGGCAAGATCGGAATACTTTCTTGCAGCTATGGTAACAGAGCAGCCGAAACCGCTCAGTATACGTATCAGGGATTTTGCTATCCGTCCCATACCGAGTATCAGGATATTCTGACCCGAAATTGTGCATGGCTGCTTTTCCAGTGCGATCTGCAGAGCGCCCTCAGCTGTTGCAAGAGCATTTAGGACAGCCATTTCCTCTCTTTCAAGATAATCAAATACCTTAAACCCCGCAGCTTCAAAAATACTCCTTATGTCCTCCGATATTTTTCCGCCGAAAACTGTGCCGTTCTTTTTAACAGCCTTTAAAAGCAGTTCAAGAGGAATTGTTCCTTCATAAAGAGGCGTGTTAAGGCTGCTGCCGTCGTTTGATACGGGGAGAGGAAGAACAAGGCAGTCTGCTTCGGGCAGGTCTTTTGTGATATCGTTAATCAAAGTGACCCGATGACTTTTTATTATACCCGGGTCAAACCCTGCTGCGTAAACGGTAAATTCATCTGCAAGCTGTGCAGCCAGTGATGAAAAACGCATATCGCCGCCTGCAACGGTAAATATCTTCGGCATTTCCTTACATTTCCTTTCATAGCTGATAGGGCGGTGCATCTGCCCTTTATCGTTATAATTAGTGCCATTTCGCAAAGCGTATTATGAGATCATAAGCCATGAGCCTTACGCTGATAAATGGCTAATAATAGTATATGCCTTCCGGAGATTTTGGTGATTTTACTTCCATAACTTACAGCTTGAATTTGGCTTAAACAGGTGTTATAATAAATATAGTCCCGGGGATTAAG
>CAMAIG010000406.1 GCA_945835085.1 uncultured Ruminococcus sp.
GGTAACGTTTGTATTGAAGCCAAATTCAGCAAAGACTATCAGCGTGTCGCTGAAGTCAACTCGTTAGTGAGATAGCAAATAGCATTGAATTTTACGGCTCGGTAACGTTTGTATTGAAGCCAAATTCTGCAAAATCTATCTATGTTCGACACAATATTAGGACTTTTTCGACAATCCGAAATACTGAAAGGAAAAAAACACATGAGAAAATCATTCAGCGCCCTGGATATCTCCGCTTCGGTGATACGCTCTCGGGTCAGGGAGGGAGATCTCTGCATTGACGCCACCGCAGGCAGAGGAAACGATACGGCATTTCTTTGCAGCCTTGTGGGCAGCTCGGGAAGGGTCATTGCCTTTGACATTCAGAAGGAGGCTGTTGACAGTACATCGGCGCTTATTGAAAGCCGTGGATATTCAGATATTGCTCAGATAATTCACGGAAGTCATACCGATATGGACAAATACGCAGAACCTGAGTCCGTTTCCTGCATAACCTTCAATTTCGGCTGGCTCCCCGGAGGCGACCACAGCATACATACCGAGAAGGAAACAAGCATTGAAGCAGTAAAAAAAGCCCTGGGGCTTATCAGACCCGGAGGACTTATCTCTATGATACTCTATTACGGCAGGGACACAGGGTTTGAGGAAAAGGATGAGCTGCTTAAATTCGTGAAAACCATTGACAGCAGCATTTTCACTGTAATAACTGCCGAGTTTTCCAATCGCCCCAACTGCCCGCCTATACCCGTTTTCATAATCAAGGAATAGTATTGCTCCGCCAATCAACTGCTGAACTTTCTGCTTGTCCCGCTGACGAAATCTGTCGTCAGAAAACCTTGCAATATCCGCATATTCCTGCGGTTTTCTTCCTAGGCTTTCAAACTCGGTCCTGCGCATAAATTTTCATCAGTTAATTGGTGAAGCAATATTAAGAGGAAAGGCGGAAGATAAAATGGATAAATTTGAACTTGTATCACCCTATAAGCCTTCGGGAGATCAGCCCCAGGCTATCGAAGCTCTTGTTGACGGACTTAACAAGGGCTATCGTGATCAGACCCTCCTTGGAGTAACAGGCTCGGGAAAGACCTTCACCATGGCAAACATAATAGCAAGAATGAACCGCCCCACTCTTGTTCTTGCCCATAACAAGATACTTGCAGCCCAGCTCTGCTCCGAATTCAAGGAATTTTTCCCCAATAACGCCGTTGAATATTTCGTTTCCTATTACGATTACTATCAGCCCGAGGCATATATCCCTTCGACCGACGCATATATCGAAAAGGAC
Organism: uncultured Ruminococcus sp.; assembly: GCA_945835085.1. Lineage (GTDB taxonomy): Bacteria > Bacillota > Clostridia > Oscillospirales > Ruminococcaceae > Huintestinicola. Next base: position 1,286 of record CAMAIG010000406.1, read on the forward strand.
AGCTCAATAAACGATGAGATAGACAAGCTCCGCCACAGTGCCACACTTGCCCTTGCCGAGCGCCGTGATGTTATTATCGTAGCATCCGTTTCATGCATATATTCCCTGGGCGCCCCCGAGGAATACCGTGGGAATGTTATTTCCCTGCGAAAGGGCATGGAAATGTCAAGGGACGAGCTTCTGGGAAGGCTTGTATCTATTCAGTACGAGCGCAATGATATCAACTTTATCCGCAACAAATTCCGTGTCAGAGGAGATGTTGTGGAGATATTCCCCGCAGGCTCCATGGAAAACGCCCTGAGGGTCGAATTTTTCGGGGACGAGATAGACCGTATCTGTGAAATACAGGTGGTAACGGGAAATGTGGTAGCAACCCTTTCCCATGCCGCCATATATCCCGCATCTCATTATGTGGTTTCAAAATCCCATCTTCACGCCGCCGTTGAGGAGATAGAGCGTGAGCTTCAGGAGAGAGTGAAATGGTTTGAGGATCAGGGCAAGCTTGTGGAAGCCCAGAGGATAAAGCAACGCACTCTATACGACATCGAGATGCTTGAGGAGATAGGATTCTGCAAGGGCATCGAAAACTATTCGAGAATACTTTCGGGAAGAGCCCCGGGCAGCGTTCCCTATACACTTCTTGACCATTTCCCCGAGGATTTTCTGCTGTTTGTGGACGAGAGCCATGTTTCCCTCCCCCAGGTAAGGGGAATGAGCGCAGGGGACAGGGGCAGAAAGAGCGTGCTTATAGATTACGGCTTCCGTCTGCCCTCGGCATATGATAACCGTCCCCTTAATTTTGATGAATTTAACAGCAAGCTTAATCAGGCTATCTATGTATCGGCAACACCGGGACCTATCGAGCGTGAAAAGTCCGAGCAGATAGTGGAGCAGGTAATACGCCCCACGGGACTTGTTGACCCCGAGATATCCGTCAGACCCGTTTCGGGGCAGATAGAGGACCTTCTCAGCGAGATAAATATCCGTGCCGAAAAGAAGGAGAGAGTGCTTGTAACTACCCTTACAAAGAAAATGGCAGAGGACCTTACCACCTTTCTCCGAGGTGCGGGTGTCAGCGTAAAATACCTCCACCACGACATCGACACCATTGAGCGAATGGAGATAATCCGTGACCTTAGGCTGGGAGAATTTGACGTGCTTGTGGGAATAAACCTGCTCCGTGAGGGACTTGATATCCCCGAGGTATCGCTTGTAGCCATTCTTGACGCAGACAAGGAGGGCTTCCTGAGATCGGAATCCTCCCTTATCCAGACCATAGGACGTGCCGCACG
>CAMAIG010000407.1 GCA_945835085.1 uncultured Ruminococcus sp.
GAGCTTTCCCTGTTGGGATTATCCTCATCGCCTCGTATCGCGTGCATTGTTTCTATACCGTCGGGCGAAGGCATCATATGGTCCATAATAATAAGGTCGTACTTGTTTTTTCTGCAAAGCTCCATACATTCATTACCGCCAGTTGCAATATCGGGAGCAATGCCGTATCTTTTCAGCAGACCGCCGAGAACGCTTAAATTCATGCGGTTGTCGTCCACCGCAAGGATATGCGCATCGGGAATTGTAAAGCACCTTGCCGCTGTATCGTGCTTAATGTGGGAGTCACAGCTGAACGATTCTATAATGCTGTTTCCGGATATCTTCTGGGGAAGCTTTACCGTAAATACAGACCCCGAGCCTACAACGCTCTTTACCGTAACAGTACCGTTCATCATTTCCACCAGAGCCTTTGTGATCGATAGTCCAAGACCCGTACCTCCAACGGTGCGGTTCTTGTTGTGTCTTAGTCTGTCAAAGCTGTCGAAAAGCTTTTCCTTATCCTCCTCAGATATGCCCGAGCCTGTATCGGAAAGGGTTATGATAAGGCTAAAATCACTGCCGCAGTTCACTTCGCCGCCGACGAAAAATGTTATCTGCCCGTTATCAGTAAACTTTACTGCGTTGGATATGAGATTGTCAATTATCTGCTTTACTCTGTGGGAATCGCCCTCCAGCTGTGCCGGAAGATTGTCGTCGACAACGATAACCGTCTCGATTCCCTTTTTGCCTGCCGCATAATTAAGGGCAGCTATCTCCTCATTCAAAAGTCTGTCAAGGTCATAGCTCTCGCTGACAAGCTCCAGCTTGCCCGACTCTATTGCGGAAAAATCCAGTACATCGTTTATCAGCGTCAAAAGGCTGTTGCTTGCTGTCTTTATATTTTCGGAGCATTCCGTTATCCTGTCCCCCGGGTCATCCTGCAAAATTATCTCGTTCATACCGAGAATAGTATTTACAGGTGTTCTGAACTCATGGGACATATTTGCAAGGAACTCGCTTTTTGCCTGATATTTCAGACGGGCTATCTCGTTTTCGTGCTTTATCATCATGCTTGTTGTAACGATGACCCACACTATTGCAGAGCCTATCCAAACTATTGCTATAATAAGATATGACCTAAACAAGTCGTTTTCCCAAGCATGAGCTTCCTTTACGAGGCAGTAGCATTTTTCCTGCAAAACAGCAGATTCGTCATCGCTCATTATCTGTATGCAGACGGTGTATGTGCCGTGTTCAAGATTGGAGATCTGAATTGATTCAAGCTCCCTGTGAGTAATAACGGGAGGATTGTCGTTAAGCTCCTTGATAAAAAATCTGAGCTTGACATTTGACGCAAGGTAGTTTCTCACGGAAGCTTCAAGAGTAATAAGCTTGGTATCAGCAGGAATAACAATAACATCATCGTTTATTTCCGCCTTGTTTTTATCGCAGCTTACCGACGCAAGTCCGAATTTATATTCAGATTCATTACGTTTTTGGTAATCGGGCTTGAAATAATTTACGCCTCGGTTAGTGCCGAAATATAACATTCCGTCTTCGTCGAGGTAATTCCACGAGTTTGCTACAAGACCGTCGGAAAGACCGTCGTAGTAATTATACAGCTTGTAGCTTATATCGTTTCCGCTCAAAAGCTCTTGGGTATCGGTAATGTAAATTCCTGCGCTTGAGATCACACAAAGCTTTTCGTCCATTACGACTGCGTCATAGTTGTTGTAGTAAGGAAACTTTTTCAGCGAAGTTACTGTGCCGTCCTTCATATAGCCGAGGCAATTGCTCATAACAAGGAAAAATCCGCCGTCGTAAGGGGTCATTTTCATAACGATCTGTGAGGGCATACCCTCCGTCTCGCCGATATGGCCAATGATCCTGCCGTCCCTGATAATGTATATTCCTGCGCCGTCGCTTCCTGCGTAGAGATTGCCGCCGCTGTCCGTGGCAAGGCAGAGTATCTGCGAATTTTCAAGACCGTCAGCCTGTCTTATCGTTCCCGTGACCGTATCGTCCTTGATAAAGTTCAGACCGCTGTTCGTGCCTGCTGCGACCGTTCCGTCAGGAAGCTCGATAATGCATCTGAATCTGTCGGAGGTCGTCCCGTTTTCTTTTTCGGTAAACGTCTTTATCGTTCCGTCAGCTTCATACCTCACAAGACCATAATCGCTGTATGTGCATATCCACAAACGGTTTTGAGAATCCGCTTTGACGCAGCGAATTCTTGCGCCCTCAAGCATTTCCGTAAGGGCGTTTGATTTTGTCGCCCTGCTTTTTTTATCGATTATCACAAGACCGCTGTCTGTTCCGCAGTAAAAATCTCCGTTATAAAGGCAGACAGAGTTTGTAACTGTACTTGCTGCACCCGATTCCTCGAAAAGATCACCGAAGGTATTATCCGAAAGCTTCATTATACCGTATCGGGAGGAAGCAAACCAGATATTGCCCTGATAATCCTCCAACACGTTTTCTATGCCGCTGTCAAAGCCATCGTAGAAAAGCTCCTTCATAGTGCCGTTGCGCAGATAGCCGATACCGTTGCCACAGCAAAGCCACAGCCTGCCCCGGCTGTCGATTTTCATGCA
>CAMAIG010000408.1 GCA_945835085.1 uncultured Ruminococcus sp.
ATAATCGGGGTAGTTCAGTATTTTGTAAGTATATTTGTCAGCCTTTTTTCCCGCATATGGGAGCAGATCAAAGCCCTGCTGCTTTTGGAGGTCGTTATATTCCGAGTAAACAGCATTAAACTCGGCGGGAATGACTATCTCCTCCTTTTCGGGGTCAGGCTCAACGATATACCCCAGCCCGTTGATAAATTCAACTCTCTCGGCATTGCATTCAAAGGTCATCGCCCTGTCCATTTCCGCCTCGTCCTTTGAAGTCCATAAAAACCATGCAAGAAGCCCCAGCACAGCCAGCGCCGCCAAAACGAAAACGGTGCGTCCCTTTTTTCTTCCCGATCTTTCAGCTCTGCTCATAGAATAACACTCCTCGTCATAAAATTTTGTGATCTATTTGATTGAAAACCCTCATCATGGAGATATATATGCAGACAACCTCTCAAAAATAACCGTTTAAATTTACAATAAATAATATTTTATGGAAAACCGTTTAAGTACATAGGTCACTAAGCCTTTTTCAGCGACACACGGAGATTTATCCTTTTTTCAATACAATATCACATACTTTTCACAATAGTGTATTATTATATAATTACAGAAAAGGAAATATCCATAAAAATTATTATATAACATCTGAAAGGAAGAATTAATATGTACGAAAACAATTATAACTATATCGACATTCCCGAAGAAAAGCCTTCATCGGGCAGCGCAGGAAAAACTATCGCACTGATCTTATCGGTAGCTCTCATAGGCGGAGCGTCGGGCTTTGGAGGAGCATATCTCCAGAACAGCATCGCTGCAAAGGACAGCGAAACCCCTGCATATGAAACCTCCGCAGAAGAAACAACCTCCACAGGCACAGCCGAAACAACTCCCGTAGCTTCCTCCGAGGAAAGCATACTCAGCAGCCTTCTTAATCCCAAGGGAACAGACGGTGCGCTTACCACCAAGCAGATAGTCGAAAAGGTGTCACCCTCTGTTGTGGGCGTACATTGCTCCTTTGAAACAAGCTCAGGCTCTTCTGCATCAACAGGAACGGGAATAATCCTCAATTCCGATGGTTATATCATCACAAACGCCCATGTAGTGCAGACCTCCGATAAGGTGCTTACGGATAACCGCAGCACAAGACCCAATCCCTTTGGCGGCGGATATAATGATATCTTTGATTATTTCTTCGGCGGCAGCGGATCCTATGAAACCGTGACCAAGGACGCATCAACAGTTACCATAGTCCTTTCCAATGACGAAAACACCGAGTATGAAGCAGAAATAATCGGTGCCGATTCCGACAGTGACCTTGCAGTGCTGAAAATAGACACCACAGGGCTTTCCCTCACACCCGCAGAGTTCGGAAATTCCGACGAGCTGTGCATGGGAGATAGAGCAATAGCCATAGGCTATCCTCTCGGTCTGGGACTTTCCACCTCCGAGGGTATAGTTTCGGGACTTAACCGTACTCTCAATGTAGAGCTTTCATCGGGCGGCGTGGCAGCCATGACCCTTATCCAGACAGACGCAGCCATCAACCCGGGCAATTCGGGCGGTCCGCTTATCAATGAATACGGTCAGGTAATAGGAATAACCTCCTCCAAACTTGCAAGCAGCGAGATTGAGGGCATGGGCTTTGCGATTCCTATTACAGAAGCAATGCCGCTTATCAGCGATCTTATGAATAACGGCTATGTTATCAGCCCCCAGATCGGCATCACAGGACAGGACATCAACAGCGCATATATGAGATACTATAATCTCCCCGTAGATAAGGGCGTAATGGTATTGTCCGTAGCAGAAAACAGCGGTGCCGAAGCAGCGGGAATAACAGCAGGAGATGTAATCGTAGGAGCAGACGGCAAGGAAATAACCTCCATGGAGGAGCTTAGCGCAGCAAAGCGTGGCAAGAGCATAGGCGATAAGATAACATTGACCCTTGCCCGTGCAGATGGCAATATAGATGTGGAAATAACCCTCACAGGCGAAGAAAATACTGATGTAAACTAATTGCCTTTACACAATAGACAGAATTACGGGCAGCTGTAACAGAAATGTTGCAGCTGCCCTTTTTTGAAAAATATGCATAAAAATGGCTGCTGAAACATTTTATACTAAACACCATTAGAATTATGGAGAAGAAATCGCCGCAAAAGCTTTGATATATGCGGTTTTGCGGCGAGAGATTTCCATAATTCAATGAGTGTTTAGTATTATTTACAGCAGCCAAGCTTATTATAAGTCATAATATTGAGTGTAGGTATTAATATCCTTTGAAAAATTTGGTTTCAATACTTACGTTACCGAGCCACAAATTAAAGGGATTATTGCTGTCTAAGCAACGAGTTGGCTTCAGCGACACGCTTATGGGCAGCTGCAACATTATCTATTACAGCTGCCCTTATTTAAATCATATCAATCCAGAGGATAATTCTTCAGATCGGGAAGCTCGTCAAGGGTAAGCACCCGTTCATGATTATAAGCCTTGATAAGAAGCTCCTCCGTGGTGTATTCATCATTGATGACAACACCGAGCTTCATAGTAAAGGGATCGCTCCATGTGCCCCAGAAAAGC
>CAMAIG010000409.1 GCA_945835085.1 uncultured Ruminococcus sp.
CGGCGTTTATAACAACCTATTCCTGCATAATCACATCAAAATCCGATATTATGCACAAATATTAGCAAAAAAGTCGGCTCTGCCATCAGCTTTTATTTTTTTACGCTGTATGGCAGAGCCATTTATATGTTCGTGCTGTTCCTTTTCAGATGTTCGTTACACGCTGTTTTTCGGAGGGGCATCAATAATCATCGGTAATGATGATATCCGGTTCCTCGGTATCTCTGCTCCCCGTCATATCATCGGGGCTTGGAGGAACTGTTGTTACCCATGGGGTCGAAGACTCCTCGGTTGCCTCTGTTTCGGTTGCTGTGGTTTCGGAAGGAGCGGTGTTTTCGGGATTTACCGCAACATATACCTTCAGCACATCTCCCGCTTCAAGGTCGATATATTCTCCCGGCTCAATGCTTATCCACATGACATAATCGTTGAGAGTTTCTTCGGTTTCGTAGCCTATCTCCTCATACTTTATGCCTGCGGCGTTCAGTATCTCGAAATAATCCTTCTTGTTAAGCCCCGTAAATTCGGGAACCATTACCTTGGGCGGACCCATGCTTATTTTAAGGGTCACCTCAGCACCCTTTTCATAGTTCTCGCCCTTTGCAATGGACTGCTCGAATATCATACCCTTTTCATACTCCTCGGTATAAACATACTCGGGGATTATGGTAAGATTTTCGCTTATTGATGTATTCTTGACGGTATCATAGAACTTGCCCACAAGATCGTTCATAATATAGACCGTTGTGCCCGGCTTAAATGGCTGCTTTGTTTCGGAAGCAGAGGTCTGGCTCTCGGCGGTGGTCATTTCGGGAAGAGTGGGAAGTGTAAGCGCTCCGCCAACATTTGTTGCGGCTGTTGTAACGCTTGTCTGACCGTCCTCTCCTGTTGCGGTGGCTGAGAGATCTTCTGTGGTTTCGTCAGATGCATTCGTTACAGTCGGAAGTGCATTTATAATATTGCTGCTGTTGTCGTCAAGGACGCTGATAAGCACAGTCATGCCGATAAACAGCACCACTGCCGTGATTGAAGCCGCAGCGATAAACACCTTATGGCGGCTGGGACGGGCAGATTTTTTAACCGTGTTTTCACGCTGCTCTGCCTCTCCCTTGGTGCTGTGCTGCTTAGGGATAGTTATGGTCTGGGTGGCAGTAACGGTCTTTGTCTTGTTGAAATCAGGCTCCTCAAAGAGCTGGGTCACAAGCTCCGTAACTGTCTGAATACGCAGATCACCCGAAAGGTTCATGCCGTTCATGATGACCTTGGAAACGTTTGCAGGAATATTTTTGTTAAGAGCTCTCGGCTCTGCAAGAGTATCGTTTGCAACTCGCTCCATGGCGTCCATGGGAGCAGTGCCCGTAAGAATGCGGTAAAGAAGCGCACATATGCCGTAAACGTCTGTCCATGTGCCCTGCCAGTTGCTGGAGCTGTACTGCTCGGGAGCGGCATAGCCGTGATATATTTCGGAAGCAAGCTCTGTGTTTGCAGTCCTTGAATCCGCAATGCAGAAGCCGATAATTTTCAGCTCGTTCTTATCCGTAACGATAATATTTTCGGGAGAGATGCCCCTGTGGACAAGCCCTGCATTATGAACAAGAGAAAGTGTGGTAAATATAGGCGGGAACATCTGCTTTACCTGTGCCCATGAAAGCTCCCCCGCATTTTCCTTGAGATACTTTGCAAGGTTGATGCCCTCCACATATCTGAACACCACATATCCCGTGTTATTGTCACCGAACATATCAAGGGGAGGATTTATATGGCTGAGAGTCCGCATTTTAGCAAGCATCTTATTAAGCTCAACGAACTCCGACATAAACGCCTTATACTGTGCAACGCAGTTCTGCTTTACGGAAATTACGCTGCTCTCCCTGTTTCTGCTGCACAGGGTATCGGGCATATATTCTCTGATGGTGACCTTTGAGGAGGTTACCGTATCGAAGCCTATATATTCGGCGCCCTCGCCGTTATAGCGGAGAAGCTTGCCTAAAATATATCTGTCATTAAGTATAGTTTCGGGCGGAAGATATGCGGGAAGGGACGGAGTATCCGGGGAATATCCGCAATTCGGGCAGACCCCGTCTGTATCCTTCTGTTCCATACAGCCCATGCATAATTTATATCTGATCTCGGGCAAAGCTCACATCTCCCTTCGCTTTGCAGAAAAAGAAAAATCTGTATATATAAAGCCATGCGCTCAACACTGCACACAACTCTGCAATACTATAATATCAGTCAAAATGGGGTGTGTCAATGGATTTTCCTGTTTTGTCAGCTTTTTGTATACTGTATTTAATCATTTGACCAATGTTTGACACCGTTTTGTATTCGCTTTGTAACTATTGACAAGCAAAAAATCGGGCTGCCAAGGGAAATATCACGGCAGCCCGACACATGGTATTCTGTTTATCGGCGGTTCAAAGAAGCCTTTATTTTATCGGCAGCCGCCGCAGCCGGAGGTCCTGCATACAAAGGACATACAGTCAGTGCACTCGGGAACTGTGGGGTTAGACTCGTGGGTGCCTACTCTGATAGAATCCAGTGTGCAGTAATGCTCGGT
>CAMAIG010000410.1 GCA_945835085.1 uncultured Ruminococcus sp.
ACAAAATTTGACAAAAAACAAGTTAAAAAACGGTTACAGAATCAGCAATCGTGTCGGTTTTTCTTGACAAATCAATATGCTGTGCTATAATATATATTATTGATAAATGATTGATTATCGAAGGAGAATTTATGTCAAGCAACGTAACTTACAAATATATAAAGCAAAATCCCGATATAAGGACATATATTGAGAATGCTGACGCTGCCGTAAAGGCACAGGGATATACGGAGCATTCCTTTGCCCATGTTGAGAAGGTTGCCGATACCGTCAGAATGATAATGACAGAGCTTGACTGTGACGAGCGCAAGATCGAGCTTGGCATGATCGCCGCATACCTTCATGATATAGGCAATGTGATAAACCGTGTAGATCATGCCCAGAGCGGAGCGGTAATGGCATTCAGACTTCTTGATAATCTCAATATGCCTGCCGATGAGATATGCGATATAATCTCTGCCATAGGAAATCATGATGAAGGAACGGCTCAGCCTCTTAATGTGATAACTGCTGCGCTTATTATCGGAGATAAGACCGATGTGCGAAGGACAAGAGTCCGCAATATCGAGGATATTTCCGTTGATATCCATGACAGAGTGAACTATGCAGTTGAAAAGTCGGAGCTTTATTTCAGTGATGACAGGTCGGAGATAATCCTTGACCTTGTGATAGACAAGAAAATATCGTCTGTTATGGAATATTTTGAGATATTCATGCAGCGTATGATATTATGCAGAAAAGCGGCTTCATTTCTTGGGCTTACGTTCAGGATAAGAGCCAACGGTTCCGAAATGGTGTGATATCCGCATACTCTGCGGATATGGAAGGGGAAACATAATAATGCAGACAATACCATATGTTGGTTACAGCTTATACCAGCTTTTCCTGATTTTTTGCTTCTGGAGCTTTATCGGCTGGTGTATAGAGGTTATCGACATGACATACGAAACGGGAGAATATCAGAACAGAGGCTTTCTTAATATGCCCATATGCCCCATAGAGGGTCTGGGTGTAATAATGGTCGTGGTATTTTTCAGGTCGATAAAGGATACAATTATCCCTCTGTTTCTTGCCTCGACAGTGCTGTGTACAGCGTTTGAGCTGTTTGTGGGCTGGGGCATGGAGAAGCTTTTTCATGCAAGATGGTGGGATTATTCTCACATGAAATTCAATTTCAAGGGATATATTTGCCTTAGAAATTCGCTGTTTTTCGGGTTTGGCTGTGTGGTATGCGTCAGATATGTGCAGCCTTTGGTGGAATCTACGATTGCGGCAATACCTCTGAATGTGGGCAAGGTCATCGTCTGGGTAATGGCAGTGCTTATTGCTGTTGATACCGTGGTTTCGCTCCTTGCTGTCAAAAAGCTGAGCGATAAGATAAAAAGAGTCGATGAAATATCAAAGCTGATGCTTGCCGGCTCTGTAAAGGTCGGAATGAAGCTTGCTTCCGGTACGCTGAAGGTCAAGAGCGGTGTTGATAAGATAATTGATGTCAAGGATAATGCGGCTGAAAAGGTCAAGAGCGGCGTTGATAAGATAATTGATGTTAAGGATAATGCCGCTGAAAGGGTCAAGGATATAAGTGCGGCTAATATGGAGAAGCTGAAAAGCGAGTATGAAAGGCTTATTTCCGAGCGAGATGCCGCTACCGAAAGACTTCTGAGAGCGTTTCCCCGTATGCAGTCAAAAAAATATGCCGCTGCACTCCAGGCAATTAAGGAGAAGCTACATATTAAAACAGATTTTTCGGGTGATAAGAAAGCGGTTTGTGACAAAGAAGATGCCCCGGAAACAGAAGAAACCTGATTTTCAGAAAATTTTGTTTTACCTGTTGACATTGATAAGTGAATGTGCTATAATATATTAAATTGATGAGCAACCTTTAAGTTGATCCCGTGAGATCGACAAGGCAGCTTGAATTTGATTATTAGCAGCGGCAGACGGGCGTTCTGCGCTGGTTTATATGAATTTTCAAAACTGTCTGTCGGATTTTCGATAGGCAGTTTTTTTGTTAAGGAGGCAGTGCTGATGATCCAGAAAGCGGTTATTCTCGATGAAAAATCAATGAACCGTGCGATCGCACGCATTTCCTGCGAAATAATCGAACGCAATAAAGGCGTTGACGGTCTTTGTTTTATCGGGATAATGTCAAGGGGCGTTTTTATTGCTCAGCGGATCGCTTCGAGACTTAAAGAAACAGAGGGCTTCGATATCCCTATCGGAACGCTTGATATCACCGCTTACCGCGACGATATCAAGGCTTCCGCCAGTGATAAGTCCTCTGTTTCTTTTGATGTAAGGGATAAAAAGGTCGTTCTGGTGGACGATGTTATCTTCACGGGCAGAAGCTCACGCGCTGCCATCGATGCTGTAATGAGCCGCGGCAGACCCAGGAGCATTCAGCTGGCGGTGCTCGTTGACAGGGGTCACAGAGAACTTCCCATACGCCCCGATTATGTGGGCAAAAACGTTCCCACATCACACGAGGAGACCGTCAGGGTCATGGTCAGGGAGGCGGACGGCTGCGACAAGGTCGTTATCCCTGAGCATGAGCAGGAT
>CAMAIG010000411.1 GCA_945835085.1 uncultured Ruminococcus sp.
TTCCCACAAGGCTTTGCAGGAATTTTTCCCTTGACTCCTCTCCGACGAGGGTCATTTCTCTTGCCCGCTGCTTTTTTATTGCCTGAGGAACCTGTCCCTCCATAAGGTCAGCCTTTGTGCCCTTTCTCCTTGAATATGGGAACACATGGATATCGGAAAAGCCGATCCTTTTCACAAATTCCAGCGATTCCTTATGATCCTGCTCCGTTTCTCCGGGAAATCCCACCATAACATCTGCAGTAATGCCGCAGTCGGGGAAAAGGCTTCGTATTTTTTCCACAAGCTCCTCGTATTCACGGGGAGAGTAATGCCTGTTCATGGCTCTGAGCGTTTTTTCGCAGCCGCTCTGGAGTGAAAGATGGAAAGACGGACAGAATTTCGGCTCCCTTGACAAGCCCTCAAGGATATCATCGGTCATTCTCTCAGGCTCCAGCGAACCCAGGCGTACCCGCTCAATTCCGTCAACTGAACACACGATCCTCACCGCATCGGTAAGCTTCAGCCCCAGCTCAGCCCCGTAGAATGCGGGGTTTATTCCCACAAGGACTATCTCCTTGTAACCGTTTGCGGCAAGCCTCTGAGCCTCTTCCCTGATATCGCTTAGCTCTCTTGAACGTATCCCTCCCCGTGAATAGGGGATAATGCAGTATGTGCAGAAGGAGCTGCAGCCGTCCTGAATTTTCATAAAAGCCCGTGTGTGCCCCTCCACCCCAGAAATGCTCATTTTTTCAAAGCACTCATGGGGTAAATGAGGAACCACCCCGAAAAACGGCACTCTGTCAGAAGCGAAATCCTTCACCGCTTTAATAAGCGCCGCTTTATCCTTGGTACCCGTTATGATATCGGCGTCCTCGTTTTTTGCGTCATCGGGAAAAGCCTGAGGATAGCAGCCTGTGAGAGCAATTATTGAGCCCGGGTGTTCACGCCGCAGCCTTCGCAGGGTCTGACGGATCTTGCTGTCGCTTTCGGAGGTGACGGTGCAGGAATTTACGACGAAAATATCGGCTTCCAATGGGTTTTCGGTGATAAGAAAACCCTCCTTGCGAAATTCCTCCGCCATTGCGGCTGTTTCGCAGGTGTTTACCTTGCAGCCGAAGGTTATAAAGTGAATATACATAAAAACCTCTTTGCGTGTTTGTGAAAGATAAACAAAAGCCTGCCTTTCACGGATTATTACTTATATATCATTATACAATATTATTTGCAAAAAAGCAAATGTTCTTGACTTGATCGGAAAAAACTGCTATTCTTATAAGCAAGGAAAGGCAAATTCTGCTTTCCCAGTCAGGAATAATCCGAAATACAAACACAGGAAAGGATGGATTATAAATGAATAAGGCTACAATTATGCTGGCAACTATCAATGATGTGAAGAATTTTGTTTCTGAGGCAACTCAGTGCGAATATGATGTTGATCTTCTCTCAGGCAGATATGCAGTTGATGCAAAGTCTATCATGGGAATATTCAGCCTTGATCTTTCCAAGGAGATAAAGCTTGAAGCGCACACCGAGGACGCTTCGGAATTCTTCGAGCGCATTAAGCAGTACATCGTTGAATAAGTTCGGAAGACCAAAAAAATAATTAGCTGACACGGCAGAGCGCATCTGCCGTGCTTTTTTCTGTGCCGATGCTTTGTCCTAAACGTAAAAAACGGGGCATATTAATGTATGGGTGATTATATGAGATCTTTGTTTATCGGAAAAATAACAGCGGTTATGACAGCCTGTGCAATATGTCTCTGCTCTTCCGTGATGTGCAGTGCCGAAGTACCCGAAAAGGAGCATTCGGAATGCTTTGTCCTTGCGGAAGTGTCAACGGGAACAGTGATAAAAAGCAGCGGCGGGGATAAAAGGGTTCATATGGGCAGCTTCAATAAGCTGATGACAGTGCTTCTTGCTGCCGAAGCTATGGACAGGGGAGAGCTTGCTCCCGATACCGTCCTCACAGCAAGCGAGAATGCAAACTCAAAGCAGGGGGCACAGATCTGGCTCATGCCGGGAGAAAAAATGAAGCTTTCCGATCTGCTGAAGGGCGTTATCATCGGAAATGCCAATGATGCCGCCTGTGTGATCGCCGAAAGGATAGGCGGTACGGAAGAAAAATTCACGCAGCTGATGAATTTGAGAGCCGCCGAGCTTGGAATGAAGGACACGCTTTTTACGGAATGTACGGGCTATTATGACGATGAAGATCAGTATACCACAGCAGCCGATGCCGCAAAGCTTCTGTGTGAGCTTTGCCGTCATGATGAGCTTACGGAGATGTTCACTACCCGTCTTGACGAGCTGAAAAACGGCGAAGTCCAGCTTGTGACAACGAATACCATCTGCTCGAAATATAAAGGCTCCATAGGCTTTAAATGCGGAACGGGACCCTCCTCGGGATATTTTGCCGCCGAGGCTGCCGTGAGAAACGGCGTTGCTTTTGCCGCTGCGGTTTTTGACTGCGATGATGAGGATATAGCTATGGGAAAAGCCCGTGAACTTCTTGATCTGGGCTTTGGAGGATATACCGTTACCTCCCCACAGGTACCTGAGGATATGCCCTCAG
>CAMAIG010000412.1 GCA_945835085.1 uncultured Ruminococcus sp.
GTAGATGATAGACAGAAACCGACGCCGCAAGGGCTATATTGCCATTCTCATTATCTGCCTGAGAATGCTCGCCGCCAACGGCATTTCCTGGCTAAGTCCCCATATCAACGATTTTTATCAAAGTTAGATATTCCGTTACCTGTCCATAGCTTTGAGTACGGTCACGGGGTTATTCCCCTTTTCTCTGGGGGAAATAATGATAATTCTCGGGATACTGCTGCTCATTGGGGCACCCTTTTTGTTTATTGGCAGCGCTGTGCTGAAAAAGAAAAGGCTTTTGAAAATATCTGCCGCAGTTTACAGCGTGGTGCTGACATTTATCCTTGTCAGCGAAACCATGAACTGCTTTGTGCTTTATCACACCACCGAATTTTCCGAGAAATATCACAATGCAGCAGGCAGCAGCGGATTTACGGTTTCAGAGCTTACTGCTCTTTGCGAGGAGATAATTATCGGTGCAAACGAGCTTGCCGAAGAGGTAAGCCGTGATGATAATGGCGTTATGATAGTTCCCGAGGACCTTACACGCCTTGCAAATGAAGCCATGAACATCATCGGTGAGGATTATCCCGAGCTGAAGGGACCGTACCCTCAGCCTAAAAAAATCATGTGCTCCATGCTTATGACCCAGCTTGATCTCCAAGGGATATATTTCCCATTCAGCCTTGAAGCCAATTACAACAGCAAGCTTTCCCCTGCACGGGTGCCCTGCACTGCTATTCATGAGCTAAGTCATCTTAGGGGCTTTATCCGTGAGGACGAGTCCTGCTTTATCGCATACCGTGCCTGCATTGCATCTGATTCCCCCGAACTAAGATACAGTGGAATGCTCTCGGCTATGAATTACCTTCTGAACGCTGTGAAGAAAAATGCAGACTATGATGAATTTCTTCGCCTTTGCTATCTTATCTCCGACAAGGTCCGCAAGGATAATATCTTTGTCAGCGAGGAATTCAGGAAAAAAGTGGAGCAAAAGGCTGTTATCCCCACGGAAACCGTCAGCGCAATCTCTGAAACCGCAATGGACACAACCTTGAAGCTCAACGGCGTTACCGACGGCAAAAAAAGCTACGGCAGAATGGTAAATCTTCTTCTGGAATATCACTGCTATATTGAGAAAGAGGAATAATATTCCTTGAAGGATTTGGCATTAACACTTACTTTACCGAGCCACAAAACAAAAGAATTTCTGTGATCTCACCAACGAGTTGGCTTCAGCGACACGCTGATTATTCCTCTTCCTCGCTCAGTTCAAGCCATTCGTCGGAATAATCCGAGGACTGCTTTTTCAGTGCCTCAAATTCGGCACATTTCTCGTTCATAAGCTGATAGTCAGAGGTGACCTCGGGAGATACCATTTCCTCCTGTACCTCTGACATTTTTATTTCAAGCTCTTCTATCAGCCTTTCAAGCTCCTTTATCCTTGCACGGCGCTTTGCGTCACGGGCTCTCTGCTCCTTTGAACGGTAGGCAGAGGCCTTTTTTTCTTCTATCTCGGCTTTTGCACGGCTGAGCTTCTCTTCCTCAAGGGCAGCCTTTGCAGCTTCCGCCCTTGCACGCTTGCTGTTAAGATAACCCTCAAATCCCCCGTCAAACTCCTCTACGGAGCCGGGAGTTATCTCAAATATCCTGTCACAGAGCTTATCCAGAAGATATCTGTCATGTGATACCAGCAGAACTGTTCCCGTGTATTCCGAAAGCGCTCCTTCAAGCACTTCCTTAGCGTCGATATCAAGATGGTTCGTCGGCTCGTCAAGAAGCAGGACATTTCCTCGTTCAAGCATCATTATTGCAAAACAGAGCTTGGCTCTTTCGCCGCCGCTGATAACGCCTACCTTTTTGAACACATTTTCTCCCGTGAGAAGCACCAGTCCCAGCAGGCTTCTCACCTGCTGCTCGGTCATTCCACGCCTGCGGTCATGTATCTCGTCGATAACGGTCTTGTTAAAATCAAGCTGGGAATTTTCCTGGTCGAAATACGAGATCTTTATGTTCTTGTTCCACTCAACTGTGCCGTGAGTTGTGGGCAGCTTTTTCTGGATTATCTTTAAAAGGGTGGATTTTCCTATGCCGTTTGCGCCGACTATTCCTATCTTCTCACCCCTTCGGACAGCAAAGGAGATGTTATCCGCAAGCACCTTGTCCCCTGCACAGATGTCGATATTGCTGACGGTCAGAACGTCAATAGGCGGCTCATAATCATATTCAAAGCGTATTTTCGCCTTTTTCTCATATGTTATGGGCTTTTCTATTATCTCCATGGCGTCAAGCTTCTTAATGCGGCTCTTTGCCATGTTAGATGTGGTGGCACGAACAAGGTTGCGGTCAACAAAATCCTGCAGCTTTGCGATCTCCGCCTGCTGGGCTTCGTATTCCTTCATGCGGCGCTCCACATCAGCCTCCTTTAAGGCTGTGAACTTTGTATAGTTGCCCTTCCATCTGCGAAGATGAGTGCGCTCTATCTCGCAAATTGAAGTGCAGAGCTTGTCAAGAAAATATCGGTCATGGGAAACTATTAGCAGTGCACCCTTATATTCCTTAAGATAAT
>CAMAIG010000413.1 GCA_945835085.1 uncultured Ruminococcus sp.
CTTAGAATGCAATAGCATATTTATAATAATAAAGCACCGGTCAATATATACGCTGCCGAGCCGCAAACTTTGTCAACCTCAATGAATATACCAACGAGATGCACCCCTTTCAGTCACTTTTTTTGAAGTTTTCACAGAAAATACACAATTATGTGGTAAACTAACATAAAGAAAGGCGGTATAGGCTTATGGAAGGAAAAAAGATATTAATAGTAGACGACGAAAAAAACATCAGAAACGTTATCAGCGAATATGCAAAATTCGACGGTTTCCTTACCTATGAGGCGGAGGACGGAATGAAAGCGGTGGAAATGTGCCGCAGCGAGGATTTTGACCTGATAATCATGGATATAATGATGCCCCGTCTTGACGGCTATTCGGCAGTCAGGGAGATACGCAAGACAAAGCAGATACCCGTGATAATGCTGTCTGCCCGAGGAGAGGAATACGACAAGCTCTTCGGCTTTGAGCTGGGAGTAGACGATTATGTAACAAAGCCCTTTTCCCCCAAGGAGCTGCTTGCCCGTATAAGAGCCGTTATCAAGCGAAGCGGAAGCAGCGAAAAAGCAGACAAAAAGGAAGTCCTGAAATTTGAGGGACTTGAGATAGATATGACAGGCAGAGAGGTCATAGTTGACGGCAAGCCCGCCGCCCTTACACCCAAGGAATACGACCTTCTCTTTTATCTTGTACGCAGCCAGGGCATTGCTCTGTCAAGGGAAAAGCTTCTTGAAGAGGTCTGGGGCTATGACTTTTTCGGAGATGACCGCACCGTCGATACCCACATTAAAATGCTGCGGAACTCTCTCGGGGAATACAGAAAATTCATCATCACACTGAGAGGAATGGGTTATAAGTTCGATGCAGGAAAGCAGTAAGCACAGACGCATAAGCCTGAAGCGGTCACTGCAGAGCGTCCGCTTCACGGTATGGATATACTTTGCCATATTCATAAGCAGTATACTTCTGCTCATCTGGATATCCTTCATAGCGTCCCTTGAAGCAACATACCGAACCAGAAAAACCAGCAATATTACGACCATTGCCAATTATATCCTGACCGAATGGGCAGATGAAGCCTTCACAGCCACATCTCTTGACAAGCTTGCCCATGATAACGATATGTGCATACTCATTCAGGATAAATACGGCGTGCCCGTGTATTCCTACGACCTTATGTCAAAAAACTGCCTTATCCACGGCACTCTCAGCAGCAGGCGGCTTGCGGAATACAGAGCGCTTGCCTGTGAGAGTTCAAACGGTATATACTATGCGGAAGCCAAAAACAGCCGCTTCGGCACCGATATGCTCATATTCGTAATGACCATAGGCTCAAAGGACGACCCGTCGGGATATATTTTTCTGAATACATCACTGGAGCCGCTGGATTCCACCGTGTCAATACTTCGTGTGCAGATGCTCCAGGTAAGCCTTGCCATGCTGATACTTGGCTTCGGAATATCAATATTCCTTTCAAGGCTCATTTCCACCCCTATCATAAGAATAACCCGTTCCGCCGAAAAGCTTGCCCAGGGAGATTATAACGTTAAGTTCAACGGACGGGGCTATACCGAAACCGAGCAGCTTGCGGAAACTCTGAATTACGCCTCCAACGAGATAACGAAAATAGATACCATGCGCCGTGATCTTATGGCAAACATTTCCCACGACCTGCGTACTCCCCTTACAATGGTAAAGGCGTATGCGGAAATGATAAGAGATCTTTCGGGAGATGACCCCGAAAAGCGTGCGGAGCATCTTGGCATAATCATCGAGGAAAGCGACAGGCTTGCCGCTCTTGTAAACGACATCATGGACCTTACAAAGCTTGAAAACGGCTCGGCGGAAATTAACAAGGTAAAATTCTGCGTGGGCAGCAGGCTGCGTGATATCATGACAAGATACACTCTGCTTTCCGAGCGGGACGGATATAAATTCTACCTTTCCGCCGAGGAGGAGGTCTGGGCGGAGGCTGACCTTATCAAAATAGACCAGGTCATATATAATCTCATAAACAACGCCGTGAACTATTCCGGTGAAAACAAGGAGATATACATCATGCAGCTTGTATCTCCCAAAACCGTAAGGATAGAGATAACCGACCGTGGTGCGGGAATAAGCGAGGAGCTTATGCCCCTGATATTCGACAGGTATTACCGTGCAGAGAAGCATAAGCGTGAGGTCATAGGCACAGGACTTGGACTTTCCATCGTTAAGCAGATACTTATACTCCATGGCTTTGAGTTCGGAGTAAAATCCGAGGAGGGCATAGGCAGCACCTTCTGGTTTGAAATGAAGCGAGCAGAGCCTCCCGCAGACGAATAAAAAACAAACCCCGTGACATAAGGAAAATTATCCTTGCGTCACGGGGTATTTCAAATAAAAAAGTCGGGGCGACAGGACTTGAACCTGCGGCATCTTGCTCCCAAAGCAAGCACTCTACCAAACTGAGTTACGCCCCGAAATGCTTAATATAAAGCTTATATATAATATCATAAACAGCCGCAAAAGTCAAGGAAAGAAAAAAAGCTTTCGGAAATTTGT
>CAMAIG010000414.1 GCA_945835085.1 uncultured Ruminococcus sp.
ATATGCAAGCAGATTGCGTGCAAAGCTGTTAGGCGTGCTTTGTGCGGTGTTGCCTTAAATGACCTATAAAATAGGGAGGTAAAAGCATGGTAAATGTTAAAGGCAAATGGGCACTTATCACAGGTGCCGCAAGAGGTATAGGCTATCTTACTGCAAAGCTTATGGCAGAAAGGGGCTGCAATCTTATTCTCCACGGAAGAACTGCAGAGCATTGTGAAAAGGTGCTGTCGGAAGTAACGGCAATGGGCGTTGAGGCATATTCTGCGGCAGCAGAATTATCCGATCTTGATGCTGTGCAGCGTATGCTTGATGAAATCGATGCAAAGGGAACACAGGTGGATATTGTGCTAAATAATGCAGGTATGCAGATCGCCTATCGCACGGATTATTTCAAAACTCCCGTTGCGGATTACACTGAAAGCTTCAAAATAAACACCATTGCTCCTGCTATGATCTGCTATCATTTTATGCCGAAAATGATAGAAAGAGGATTTGGAAGGATCGTAAACACCACAAGCGGTATAAGGCTTGAACCCGAACAGGCAGGCTATTCCGCAAGTAAAGCAGCCCTTGACAAGATCACCATTGACCTCGGTTCCAAGGTGGAAGGGACCGATGTTATGATAAACCTTACGGACCCGGGCTGGTGCAGGACCGATCTGGGAGGTCCTCATGCTCCCAATGCTCCCGAAAGCGCAATTCCGGGGATCGCAGTAGGCGCATTTGTTGACGATAAGAGATCGGGAAGATATCTTAATGCTCCCTTCTTTGCGGGATTGACTCTGGAAGAAGCTGTTGAAAAAGCCGAAAGAGAGTTTGACAGTCCATACGGGAGATAAACTTTTGCGAAGCAAATAGATGGGTTTATCGGATTATCTATAAATTTTTTGACGGAATATTTGTAGAAATGCGTTACTTTTCCTTATTAAGTGGTTAGAAATATCCGGGCTTGTCGGTGCGGATTTTGGCTAAAACGTCAGCCATACGGCGAAGCTCTTTTCTGCGCTTATCTGCATTTTCGGGAAGCTCTGCAAGCTGCTTTTCAGCCTGCTCACGCATATAATCTGCGCTTGCGGTACAAATATCAAGACATTCAAGGCTCGTTATGTAAAATTCATTTTGAGGGTCTGCCGCCAGTTTGTCGGAAATAATTTTTTTCAGTCCCGAAATGCCGTTATCAAGCAGCTTTGGGTAATCAAGCATCATTTCCGACAATCTCGCCGTTGCGATAAGAGGATAATTTACGTCGATAAATCTTCCTATCACTTCGAAAATATTTTAAATGTAAGCTTTTTTATATTATAGCACCGCACAATGCCCGCTGTCTTTATCCTTCTTAACACACTCTTGCACTATTTTCAGATTTTTCAAAAAAACGGGAAACGCAAAAGCACGTTTCCCGTCAGTCGTTTACAGGTTTTCACCGTTTTCTTCAATTACATTTTTATACCAATATCCCGAATCCTTGACAATGCGGTTTTGTGTGGGATAATCCACATATATTAGCCCGAAACGCTCGCTGTAACCCTTTGCCCACTCAAAGTTATCAAGCAGCGACCACTGAAAATATCCCCGAATATCCGCACCGCTTTCCGCCGATTTTCTCAGCTCAAGGAGATAGCGGTTAAGATAATCAATGCGGTTGGGGTCGTGTACCTTTCCGTCAAGGGAGATACAGTCATGGGCGGACATACCGTTCTCGGTAATATAAATAGGAAGTTTGTATCTGTCATAATAGAATTTCGTTCCCCAATAAATTGATGAGGGGATTATGTCCCAGCCGATTGCCGTCCGAGGGTGTCCCGCAGGACAGGGAACTCTTTCGGCAAAGCCGTTTTCGCCTGTTTTTACCAGATTTCCCGTATAAATATTCAGCCCGATAAAATCAATGGGAGCAGATATCAGTTTCATATCCTCTTCCGATATTTCGGGGAGAATATCCGCATATGAGTTCATAAGAGCATCGGGATATTTGCCGAATACGATGGGGTCTATCCAGAAACTTTCAGAAAACAGAAAATGACCTTTGCCGCAGCTGAAATACGATTTTCTTGCAGTACCAATATCATTATCCGACATGGGAACAGAGGGAGTTGTACCCATTGTAAAGCCTATCTTTACATCACGGACATTTTTCCTTAGCGCTCTTACAGCTTTTCCGTGAGCCTTATGTACATTGTGGCAGATCCGCAGAAGCTCCTTGTCGGAAAGGCTATATCCCGGAGCGTGGCTTCCCTCGGAATATCCGCAGCCTGTGAAAACCTGCGGCTCGTTAAAGGTAATAAAATTCTTTACTCTGTCTTTGAAGTTTTCTGCGACTATTGTTGTGTACAGCTCAAAGCAGTCGGAAATATCATCGTTTAACCACCCGCCTTTAAGATGAAGGGCATAGGGCAGGTCCCAGTGATAAAGCGTAACATAAGGTTCTATTCCGTATTTCAGAAGCTCGTTTATAAGGTCATTGTAAAAATCGATACCCTTTTGATTTACCGCTCCAATGCCGTCGGGAAGTATCCTGCTCCACGAGATAGAAAAGCGGTA
>CAMAIG010000415.1 GCA_945835085.1 uncultured Ruminococcus sp.
TTCATCTGCACCTGTAAATTCCGCCAACACTCTTGTTTCGGTATCACCAGTAAATATAACGTGAATACTGTTAAGAGCAAGAGCTGATTTTCCGGTAATTACGACCTTTGAGGGAGATGCTTCGGTAAAGTCAAATTCACCGAAATTGAGCATTACATTGTTTCCGATGCCGGTGACAGCATCAGGCTCACGGGTAAACTTATCTCCGTATACGCTTTCGTTATCGGCAGCATTTATCTCGGCAAACTCCTTTTCGGGCTTATCAAATATAAATCCCTTGACATTGTAACCGTCACCCGATTCCATTACAAAGGTGTGAGTACCCTTCAGTACCTTGCTGAGCTTATAGGTTGCAGGCTTATAGGTAAGCCACTCGGGAGGCTCGTGATATGTGAACTCTCCGATAAGCTCTCCGCCATTGTCAGGGATACCGTCGTAGAAGCGTATCTGAACGGGAGTCGTGCAGTTTGCAAAAATAGGAACGGTTACCGTGTCGCTTCCTATGCTTCCAAAGTCAACATTTTCAAAGCCGAACCAGCTGTTATTCCATGCAAACCCTGCACCTCTTTCAATGCCGTTGCCGATATCTCCGCTCTGAACGGTGAAAAGACCGCCTGCAACAAAGCTGTATGGGTCAAAGTAAGCAGCGCCTAAGCCTTCTCCCGAAAGCTTCAGGCAGGTAACAACATGATATTTCTCTGTGCCGTTTTTGCAGAGCGCTCTGAGGAAGAATTGGCCGTCACCCTTGCACCGCACTGTAACATATCCGTTTTCAGCCGAAACTATTTCTGCAAGATTGGAGTTTATTCCGAGAACGGTGGTTATTCTGTACTCAATGTCATTTTTATAGGTAGAGTTTTCGGGATAAACTATTGTCTTGAAGGTTATTTCCTTCGTATCGGGAGTAAATGTCCTGCTATCGCTTTCAAAGCTTATCTTTCTGACGGGAATGTCATTTTCGGGATCGGGGCATTCACATTTTCTGTCGGTGTTTTCATCAAGGCAGGAAATACCGTCAACAATATCTGCAGGAACAGCTTTAAGCGTAATGCAGCTGTCAGGCAGGGAAGGGGAGGACACAGTCACATTAATATCCCCGGGCTCCATTTTTGCAGCAATAATAGCAAGAAGCTTACCGGAGAAAAGTCTGCGTGAGGTTCCCTTATACTGTTCATAATCGGTGGAATCGCCGTTATCCAGACCCACAAGCCTTCCTGCACCCGATACGCTGACCTTGATGCGGTTGTTGGCATTTGCAGCAAAGGTGCCGTCCTTATCAAAGGCAGAAATATCAAGGAAAATAAGGTCGGTGCCGTCTGCGTTTAATTCTGTTTTATCGGGGGTGATGCGTATCTCTGCAGTATCGCCGAAGGAACGCTGAACATCACGGGCTATCTCCTCGCCGTTCTCGTCATATGCAATTGCCAGAAGCTCGCCCTTTTCATATTTTACAATAGTATTAAGGGTAAGCTCCTGACCGTGCTTATGGTCGATATCCATTTCGTCAATTTTACTTCCATTGAGGAACAGCTCAACTCTCGGAGCATTTGAGGTTACTCTTACGTCAATTTCCTGACCATCTATAAAATCCCAGTAGGGGAATATATGAACAAATGGAGATTTTTTATAGTTGGTCCATTCCGCACGGAAAATGTATGCGCTGTCCTTCGGGAAGCCTGCTGTATCTATCTGACCGAAATAGCTGTTTTTGGTATTGTAGGGAGTAGGCTCACCGATATAATCAAAGCCTGTCCAAATAAACTGACCTGCACAGAATTCGGCGTCACGATCGGGGATAATGCAGGCTTCGGTGTTTTTGGCAGCCCAGCCCGTTGTGCTGTTACCCAGAGCGGAGCACTGTTCATCATCATCGGCAAGTACGGGCTGTGAAAGCGGGAAATGGTATATTCCTCGGCTCTGAACAACGGACGAGGTTTCCGAGCCGTATATCATCCAGTCGGGATGCTTTTCGTGATGCTCATTATAAAGGCGCTCTGCATAATTATAGCCTGCAAGCTTAACTATATCGGCACATTTCTGAGCATTTTCCCACTGCATGAAGTTTGAGCCGATAGTAACATATCCGTTTGCACGGGGGTCATGCTCTCTTACAAGACCGAGAAGAAGGGAAGCTACCTCCTGACCACGTTCATCGGCATGAGTATCATAGATCTCGTTTCCGATGCTCCAGCCGATAACAGAGGGGTGATTGCGGTCACGTCTTACCCAGGAAGCCACATCCTTTCCGATCCATTCGGGGAAAAAGCCTGCATAGTCATGATCGGTCTTATGGCGCTCCCACATATCAAAGCCCTCTGACAGGACAAGAAATCCCATTTCATCTGCAAGCTCCATAAGTTCAACAGCGGGCATATTATGGCTTGTTCTGATGGCGTTTACGCCCATTATCCTAAGCTTTTCAAGCTTTCTTTTAATTGCAGCTCTGTTTACGGCAGCACCAAGTGCGCCAAGATCATGATGCTCACAGCAGCCATGGATCTTAACGTGTCTGTTATTCAGGAAAAAGCCCTTGTCT
>CAMAIG010000416.1 GCA_945835085.1 uncultured Ruminococcus sp.
AGTATTAAGCGAAGCTGTTTATGCACAGACAGGCAGCGTCATGCAGACTGAATTAAGCACAATAGAGCTTAACGATCAAAGTGCTACTCAGGCAAAATATGAAAAAATCAGAAAAAGGCTCAGAACCGCTTTTGATAATTTTGACACCAAGGTAGATTTCACAGATATTAATTTAACTTATGATACTTTGGAAATTCTTTTCGATGAGGTGCTTTCCGATAAGAAATATTTTTATGTTGAACGGTTCAGTTATTGGGAAAGGAGCGACACAAAAAAAATTACCGCAATTGAGATAAGCTATCTCTGTTCTGAAGCTAATGTTCCCAAGTACATGGAAAAAATTGATAAGGCTCTCAATGCAATCACTAAAAACGTCAAGGATTCCTGGACAGACCTCCAGAAGATAATTTATCTACATGATACCCTTGTGGTTTCAACAAGCTATCGTGCCGATAAGGATCTTGACTTTACCGCTTACGGCACACTTGTAAATCATGTTGGCTGCTGCACGGGCTATTCTATCGCATATTCTATGCTTTTAAAGGAAGTGGGCATAAAGAGCAGCATTGCTATTAACGATGAACATATGTGGAACCTGGTATGGCTCAATAAAAAATGGTACAACGTTGACTGCACTGCAGATGACCCTGCCATAAACGGAAATGCAGCTACCATCACCGATCTTTGCGACCACAGCTGTATGCTTGTAAGCTCTGCCGCACTCACCGATGATCTCCATAAAAACATGAAGTCTATTTACAAGGCTTCAAGCACGACTTACGAGGGCTTTGTATGGAAGGACTGCATCAAGCCCATGAATATGTACGGCAATAAGATCATTTTCAGCACAAGCGAGGGCAAAATATACTGCTTTGACCCTAAAACCAATAAAAACAAGCTCCTGACCTCCGTTGAGGATCACTGGATACTTTGGTCGTCATATACTGTTTATCAGAACGGTGATATTACATATCAGTATAATCCCTTGAGCTATGTTTCTGTTGTAAGATACGGCAGCGTTATTTACTACAACACCTCAAAAGCGGTCTATTCATATGATCTGAAAACGGGCAAAAAGGCACTTGTTAAAAAGTATGATCCTCAGAAAAACAACAACATGAACATTTACGGTCTGAAAATAAAGGGAACAAAGCTTTACGGTTATTTTTCGGTTTCCTTTGACGTTAAGGACAAGGCTTATGTAATTTTAAAAGAGATAAAATAAAAGGAGAAGATAATAATGTCAGGCATATCAAATGAAAACAAAAAAGCACTTCTTGTTGAGGTTATAGGCGAGGACGCCGTTATCGAGGGCGTTGACTTTGATTTTGAGCAAAGCACTTATATCAACGTATTCGGCGGAAAGACCATTACCATCACTCCTGCCGACCGTCTTGCGGCGGCAGACAGTGCCTTTGCTGACTGCGTTGTGGTCCACTGCACCGACGAAAGCATCAAGCAGAAAGGCAGAGAAAACATTCTGGCGGCTATCCTTGCTACCCCCTCCCCCGATGTCCCCATGATATACGGAAAGGCTCTTGTAATGCACAGGCTTGCAGGAAGCGTCAGCGGATTTGAGCTTTTTACCGATGAAAAGCTGAACAGGCTGATCGACACCATTGATACCATGGCTCAGAATTACGATGGCTGATGCATTCCGCATCAGCTCTCCCCTGCCATCAGCGTGTAGTTGAAGTCATATTTTTCAAGTACCATTAATAAAAAAAGCTCACAAATCAGATGATCTGTGAGCTTTTTTGGTGCGGTAAATGGGACTTGAACCCATACGTCAAAGACACACGCCCCTCAAACGTGCCTGTCTGCCTATTCCAGCACTACCGCTTTTCTATTATGCCGTTCCTGACGACTAAATTATTATATCACATATGCAGGCAAAAATCAATGAATTTTTTGTTAATTTTACCGCAGGCGTTTTACGCAATAATCACACATAAAAAAGCTTACAGATCAACCAATCTGTAAGCTTTTGGTGCGGTAAATGGGACTTGAACCCATACGTCAAAGACACACGCCCCTCAAACGTGCCTGTCTGCCTATTCCAGCACTACCGCATAACCAAATATTCTGTTTTTCATCGGGATTTCTTTACGTCTTCCCTGACGACGATATTTATTATATCATATGTATTTGCACTTGTCAAGCCTTTTTTCAAAAAAATTTTTATTTTTTGCTTTTTCTTATAAAACGGCGCAGATTCGGGCTTTTTGGCGTATAATTTATTGTTTCGGAGCATTGCTTTCAAAAAAATTCAAAAATTTTTAAGGGAATACTTGACAAAGCCGAAATAATGTAGTATAGTATGATTGTACTAATCATTTAATACATAAATACAAGAGTGGAAGTCCGCTTCTGCAATGGCGGACCAAGCTCTTGATTAAAGGAGATTTAAAGTATGGCAAATGTTCTTGAGGTTCAGGGGCTTTCCAAAAAGTACCCCAAGAAAGATGTTTTTGCGGCTGACGGGGTGTCGTTCAGCGTGGGCGAGGGTGAGATATTTGCGCTTATC
>CAMAIG010000417.1 GCA_945835085.1 uncultured Ruminococcus sp.
ACGGGAAATGTAACCTTTACAAGCCCGACATACTCGAACATTCCGCTCATTTTTCGAAACTCATGAAGTATCAGATCAGAAGCCTTATAGAAAACATCATCCTCGTCCTCGCTTGTCATAGCTAATGTGCAGTGGGGCACCCAGTTGTCGGGGCAGTACCATTCCCAGCCCTTTGTATCATAGCCCTTCATACATTCATGCAGCTCTCTCTGAAGCCGGTACATACTCTCCGTCATTAAGGGAGAAGCAAATATCGCTCTTGTATCGTTGAACATTCCTATCGAATCAAGATACGCAGGCATCGCATTATGAGCTTTTGCAAAGCTTTCTAACTGTCGTATGCACTGTTGTTCATCAACATCATTAAAGCAAGCCAGTGTCAGATGGGGTCTGGTTTTCCATTCCAAGAACTTTGTGCTTAAATTTTCTTCGGCTACTCTCTCAGCGAGAGCAGTCATCTTTTTTTCCGTTTCTTTATCGAAATATAATTCTATTGCATATAGCATATACTTACCTCCACAAATTTCGAGTTGTATTCAGTTTTCTTAGGCATAAATACGAGCGCAATACTTTTCCGCCTGCACATTCCACATTTCTGCATATCTTCCACCCTTTTCAAGAAGCTGCGAATGCGTACCGCTTTCTGCGATTTGACCGTGTTCAAGGAGAATTATCCTGTCGGCGTCCTTTGTTGTGGAAAGGCGGTGGGATATCAGAATTACCGCCTGACTTTCCGCATTTTCCAGCATACTTCTGTTCAGCCGGTATTCCGCAATAGGGTCAAGCGCCGAGGACGGCTCGTCGAGAATTGCAATAGGCGTGTCACGCATAAATATTCTGGCGATTGCCGCTTTCTGCGATTCTCCGCCCGAAAGCATTGTACCGCTTTCGGAAAACTCCTTGGTAAGCTCCGTGTCAATACCGTTCGGCAGCTTTGCAAGCTTCCCGCCGAGATCTGCTTTTTCAAGCGCGGCAATAATACTCTCGCTGTCGCTTTCGGCGACAAAATCCGTCTTGACATTCTCCGAAAGCGTCGCGCCGTAAATCTGAAAATCCTGAAAAACCGTGCCTATTTTACGGCGGTATTCCTGCGTGTTCAGCCTGCGTATATCAACTCCGCCGAATGTAATCTCGCCCTCGGTAACGTCATAAAGCCGCATTATGAGCTTTATCAGCGTGGATTTTCCTGCGCCGTTTTCACCCACAAGAGCAAGCTTTTCGCCCTTTTTTACGGTCAGATTTACTTTGCGTATAACGTAATCCCCGCTGTCCTTGTACTTAAAGCTGACGTTTTTCAGCTCAAGCGTGCAGTCGTTTTCGGGCACGGGAACTTCGCCCGTGCAGCCCTCAATATTCACCTCATTGTCCATAAACCGACGGAATTTCTCCGCATACTGTCCGACCTTCTGAAAATCCACAAGGGCGTAATTCATACCGTCCAGACGGCTCTTGATATCGTTTGAGGCGTTTTTGAGGGACGCAACATCTCCCAGCGCAATACTCTGCTTTTCAATAGCAAGATACGCAAGATACACGGGTACAGCGAAGAACTGACAGACGGTAAAGGTGCATATCCAGTTTATCAGCGTTGGCGGCAGAATTTTCAGCGAATATTTCAGCGCCATTTTCCGTTCCTCACGGATTGCCTCGTCATACTGCTCCATAAGTGCGTCCTCAATGCCCGTCAGCTTTATTTCCTTTGCGTATTCGGGCTGATAGAAAACACGCTTGGAATAGTCCGCCTTTCTGCCTATTTTCGCCTTTTCAATGCTGTACCGGTATTCAAGCTTCGTAATGATAAATCGGGTGATGATATTTATAACAAAGCCCGTTACGGGGAATATCGCAATAATGGGGTTAATCGTCATAATAAGCGTACCGGCAATAAGCATAGCAAGCAGGCTTGCGGCAATATTTCCGACGCTTGCAATTGCCATAGTAACCATAGTTTCCGACTGTGAAGCGGCGATAACAAAATCGTCGTAATACTCGGGAATATCATAATATTTCAAATCCATCAGCCGCGCTTTTTCCATAAGCTCGCGCTGAATTGCTCCGCTTACCCTTACCAGCTTAACATTAGCGTAATTTTCAAGCCCGCCAAAAACGAAAAGCCCCACAGCGTTTACCAAAGCTATTACCACAAGCACCTTTATGACGCTTAAAATGTCCGCCCCCGCCATGAGAATATCAATTATCTCTTTCAGCAGAAAAGTGTTGATGACAGTGCAGGCGGCGGTGTTAGTGCACATACCTGCGATATACGCAGCAGCCATTTTCCCGTCGTACTTACAGGCATATTTCATAACATAGCCGACGTTTGAGATAAGCCGCTTCATGCTTATTTTGTCTTTGCTTTTGCTCATATTGCAGCCTCCTCTGCTAAATAATTCTGCGCCTGTACCCGCCACATTTCGGCATACCTTCCGTTTAATTTCATGAGCTGCTCATGGCTGCCTTCTTCGATAACGGTGCCGTTTTCAAACATATAGATGCGGTCGGCGTCACGGGTGGCGGACA
>CAMAIG010000418.1 GCA_945835085.1 uncultured Ruminococcus sp.
CAGCATTGCAAACATTAAGGACACAAACAAGCGTCCCATGTTTATTTCCGACCCTGCAAGCGGCGGTGTTGGCCGTATCTTTGGCGCTGTTGTAAAGGCTGAGGACGCTGTACCCGACGGTGCTGTACTTATCGGTGATGTAGCGAAAGGCTACAAGGAAAACGTTAAGGAAAATATAAGCATAATGACAGAGGACCACGTTAAGGAGCGCACTACCGATTATGCGGCTTATGCTATCGTTGACGGTGACGTTATCGACACAAAGGCGTTTGCTTACATTAAAGAGGCTGACGCCTGATAAAAAATAAGAGGTGAGCAGGTTGAGTGACACAAAGGCTGCAAGTATCGACATTGCAAAGGTCAAAACAAATTTAAGGATAAGCTCTAATGTTTTTGATGAGGCGGAGATACAGCCGCTTATCGATGCGGCACTTGCCGAGCTTCGCCGCCGTGGCGTTATCAATCAGCCTGCGGAGGATCCTCTTATTTTCCGTGCTGTCGTATTTTACTGCAAGGCTCATTTTGGCTTTGACAAGGACGGCACACGGTATGAGGCGGCTTTTGAAAAGCTGGCGGACGCTCTTGCACTATCCGGAGATTATAACAATAACGGCACATAAGGGGGAACGGGGCAATGTACGATGATCACAGGCTTATAAAGCTATACGATGAAGTCGGGGACGTTGCCCCGGTTTCCGTATTTGCAAAAGTCAGGTCGGTATCTGCCGATGAAACGGTCAGGGCGGAACAGCTTGGACTTAAAGCTAAATATCAGCTGACAGTAAACCGCTTTGAATACGGCAATCAGATGTATGCAGAGGTGGACGGCAAAATGTATGCCGTATATCGCATATATGAGGCTGACGGGGATAAGACGGAGCTGTATATCGAGGACAAGCTGGGGGTTTAGCCTATGGCTGAAAAAGTAACGGCGGCAGATTTTGCATCGTCATTATCTGCAGTATTGCAATACTACGACACGGCTTTGCAGGAGCAGATACAAAAGGCTGTTGATGATGAGGCAAAGCTGCTCAAAAACGACATTATTGCAACATCACCCGACAGGACGGGCAAGTACAAAAAGGGCTGGAGGCTCACAAAAAAATATGAGGGCGCTTTTAAATATACAGTAATTGTACACAACAAGCCTCGTTATAACATTGTACATCTTATTGAGCACGGTCGGGGTGACAACGGCATAGGCGCAAAGCCTCACATCCTGGCGGCGCAGGAAAAACACACCGATGCGCTTATAAAGCGCATTGATGATGTTATAGGGAGTTGGTGAAATGTCATTATATGATGATGTCCTTGCGGCGGTCAGAGAGACGGGCGTAAGGGTCAGCGAGTGGCTTATAAGCGATAACGGCAGACGCATTGAGCCGCCTTATGTCTGTGTTGCGGACGTTGAGGGCAGCGGCATATATGCAGACGGCAAAATAGTAATACCTATTGAGACCGTAAAGGTGTATATTGTCTATACTCCAAACAAGGCAGATGTGGTTGAACTTATAAAAAGCAGGCTGGAGCCTTACGGATATACATGGCAAAAAGAAAAATTCAGCGCTGAGCGTGTGATGATATGCACGCTTACCATAGAGGGAGGATAAAAAATGAAAAAATCCATTGTACAGGTAGGATATGCAACATTTACATTTGATGAGGAAAGCAAAAAATACACATATGCGCCTATCAAATATTTTGAAAGCGAAAAGTCGGGCGGCAGAGAGCACAAGGCGACGCCGAGAGGCGAGCTTACAGAGGTATATGCGGACGGCAAGGTCGTTATCTCCGTTAATGAAAATGACGGATATGATCACACACTGCAGCTTCTTGACCTTGTTGACGATATTGACAAGGACTGGCTTGGAAACAGCGTTGCGGCGGACGGCAGCGGCGTTGCGGAATACAGTACGGGAGCGTCATTCCCTAAATTTGCGCTTGTTATCGTCCACACTGCAGCAAATGCAGCAAAAAAATACCTTGTTGATTTTTACTATGATACGCAGGTAACGGCAAGACCCGAAAAGAGCGGCAAGACTTCGGAAGGCAAGTTTGAGGCTTCGTTCCTCGATCTGTCGCTTAAGAGCTTACCAAGGGAGCATGACGACCCTGCAAAGAGGCTCGTTACATACTCTTACAGGACAGATACTCTCCCCACAAGCATTATTGTTCCGGAAGAATCGGGAGCGTCCGCATAAAAGAAGTGATGGGCGGCGGACTGTTTTCCGCCGCTTTTTTGTTGAAGGAGGATAAAAAGTGGAAAAAACCATTGAGATAGACGGCAGGCAGGTACGCTTTAAGGCAAGCGGCGGCACTATGCTACGCTATAAAATGCAGTTTGGCAGAGAGTATCTGGCAGACATGGCTGATATAGACAAGCTGATCGGGGAGGACCGCACAATGGACATTAGCGGCCTTGACCTTACGCCTTTTTATCGGATAGTATGGGTGCTTGCAAAGACGGCTGATGACAGCATACCGGATATGCTGACCTGGTACGACAGCTTTGACA
>CAMAIG010000419.1 GCA_945835085.1 uncultured Ruminococcus sp.
CGTGCAAAGCCGTCAGGCGTGCTTTGTGCGGTGTTGCCTTAAGATCAGTCGCCGAAGGATATGCCAAGATCCTTTGCAGTTGTAACATAGCCGCCCTCGGGGTCAACGAACTTTGTCTTGCCCGCAACCTCTTTCAGAGGATTTTCGCCTATCTTAGCATTTATCATAGCAACCGAATAGCCGTACTTTTCCTTAGCGATAAGCTCGGCAGCTCTTACGCCGAAGCGGGTCGCAAGGATACGGTCATAAGCGGAGGGACTGCCGCCTCTGAGCATATGTCCCGGAACGCAGACTCTCGTTTCAATTCCCGTAGCCTTCTGTATCTGAGCTGCAATGGTGTTTGTGGCGGTAGTGATGCCCGCAGCCTCTCTTGCCTTTGCACGCTCCTTCTTTTTGAGCTTAGCCTCCTCCTTGCTGAATGCACCCTCAGCCACAGCAACGATGGAGAAACGGTGACCGTTGTCGGCTCTTTTCTGCATAGCCTCGCAGATCTTGTCGATATCATAGGGTATCTCGGGAATGATTATAGCGTCAGCGCCCCCTGCAATGCCCGAGTAAAGTGTGAGCCAGCCTGCCTTGTTGCCCATTATCTCAACCATAAGTATACGGCTGTGAGAAGCGGCAGTGGTATGGAGCCTGTCGATAACGTCTGTACCGATATCAACGGCGGTATGGAAGCCGAAGGTCACATCTGTGCCGAAAATATCATTGTCAATGGTTTTGGGCAGACCGATAACATTAAGTCCCTCTTCCGAAAGAAGGTTAGCGGTCTTATGGGTGCCGTTGCCGCCGAGAGTGAGCAGACAGTCAAGCTTCAGCTTCTTGTAGGTATCCTTCATCTGCTTTACCTTATCTACATTGTCCTCGCCGATATTGGAGATCATCTTGAAGGGCTGGCGCTTTGTACCCAGGATAGTACCGCCCTGAGTGAGAATGCCCGAAAACTCCGAAGGCTCCATCTCACGGGCAATATTATTGATAAGTCCGTAGTAACCGTTCTGAACTCCCACGATCTGAACTCCGTCAGTTCCCATGCGTTCAAAGCAAGCCTTGGCAACGCCTCTGATAGTAGCGTTTAGACCGGGGCAGTCACCGCCGCTTGTAAGAATGCCTATCCTTTTTTTAGCCATATTTTTCACGACCCTTTCCCAATGAATTTTATCAGCCTCTTATCATAGCACTGCTGTTTTTTCTCTGCTTCATTCTGAGGAAATCCTCAAACTGACCTGCGGGCATAGGCTTTCCGAAGAAATAGCCCTGAGCGTGGTCGCAGCCTGATTTTTTGAGTATCTCAGCCTGCCCCAGGGTTTCGATGCCCTCGGCAATTGTTTCGATCTTCTTGGACTTAGCTATCCTGATGACCGCAGAAACTATCTCTCGTGAGATCTCGTCCTCCTCAAGATACATGATAAAGGAGCGGTCCAGCTTCAGGATAGTGATAGGAAGTATCTGAATGTAGCTCAGTGAGGAATAACCTGTTCCGAAGTCGTCCATAGAAAGCTCCACGCCAAGGTCCTTGATCTCCTGCATCTGCTTTACGGCGTGATCTATATCCTTCAGGGCAAGGCTCTCGGTAAGCTCAACGTCCAGCCACTTGGGATCAAGCCCTGTTTCGGCAAGAGCGGAGCGGATAGATTCGGTAACATTTGTCTGATAGAAGTCTATGGCGGTAAGGTTGATGGACACGGTTATTGGGTCAAGACCCATATCCTGCCATTCCTTATTCTGACGGCAGGCCTCAAAAAGAACGAATTTGCTTATTCTTGTTATAAGGAGGGAATTTTCCGCCACGGGAATGAACTCTCCGGGAGGAACAACGGTACCGTCGGGTCTTATCCAGCGGATAAGAGCCTCCATGCCGATGACCTTGCCGTTTTCAAGATTGATCTTAGGCTGATAGTAGAGCACCAGCTCATTGTTGTCGATAGCCTTGGCAAGGCGCTTTTCAAGCTCATTTGAAGCAATTATGCTGTCATGCGCCCTGTTATCGAAGCGGTTGATGGTGCTTCTTGTGCCGTCGGAAAGGCTAAGAGCAAATTCCGCATGATCGAGCACCGAAGCAAAATCCCTGCCCTCGCTGTCGCTCATAAGGCAGTAGCCCACGGAGCAGGTGATGTTCTGATTTTCAAGTCCCGAGCCGCTGATAGAAGCAATATGCTTCTGAACACGCCTGATAACACGGCAGGGAAGCTCTTCATCGCCGTCAGCACGGATCATCATAGCGAAATTATCTCCGCCTATTCTCGCAGCATAGCCGTTTTCGGAAAGATTTGCAATAAGCACCGCAGCTATCTCCTTTAGCAGATAGTTGCCTGTGTTGTAGCCGCAGGTGTCGTTGATGATATGGAAGCTGTCGATGTCAAGCACCATTACCCAGTAATCGTTGTCGGGGTCATTTTCCAGCTCTGCAAGAAGCTCGCTGCCAAGCATCATAAACTTGTTGCGGTTGTAGATCTGAGTAACATCGTCGATATAAGCCGTTTTTTCGATGATAAGGTCTTTTTCC
>CAMAIG010000420.1 GCA_945835085.1 uncultured Ruminococcus sp.
TACCGAACTTAATTTACCCGAAGAAATAATTCGTGCTGTCAATGACATGGGTTTCAGCGAAGCCACAGAAATACAGTCAAAAGCCATACCTGTAATGCTTGAAGGCAGAGATCTCGTTGGAAAATCAAACACAGGAACAGGAAAGACCGCTGCTTTCGGCATTCCCGCCATTGCGTCAATGTCACGGGCAAAGAGGGGAGTTGAGGTGCTTATTCTCTGCCCCACCAGAGAGCTTGCAATGCAGGCGTGCGATGAAATAAGAAAATTTGCTCAGTATATGCCATGGATACGTCCCTGTGCAGTTTACGGCGGTGCAGCTATGGACAGGCAGATAGCCGAGCTTAAAAGGGGAGCAAATATTGTTGTCGGAACTCCCGGAAGAATTATGGACCATATCGGCAGAAAGACTCTCAGGCTTGAAAATCTCCGCACAATTATCCTTGATGAAGCCGATGAGATGCTCAATATGGGATTTCGTGAAGATATCGAAACGATCCTGCAGTACGTCCCCGAGGAACGCCAGACAGTTTTGTTCTCAGCAACCATGCCTCCTCCGATAATGGCTATCACTAAGCAGTATCAGACCGATCCCGTTGTGATAAAGATCGAAAGCAAGGCAAGAACAGTTGACAGCATCGAGCAGAAATATTTTGAAGTGCCCATGGGCAGAAAGACCGACGCTCTGAGAATGCTCCTTATCGCCTATGAGCCGTCCCTGTCAATGGTATTCTGCAACACAAAGAAAATGGTCGATGAGCTTACGGAAGCGCTTGTTTCAAAGGGCTTCAAGGCAGCAGGACTTCATGGAGATATGAAGCAGCAGAGCCGCACACAGGTCCTTTCTGCATTTAAATCGGGCAGGCTCAATGTTCTTATTGCAACAGATGTTGCCGCAAGAGGCATTGATGTTGATGATGTTGACGCAGTATTTAACTATGACCTTCCTCAGGATAATGAATATTATATCCACAGAATAGGAAGAACGGGAAGAGCGGGAAAAAGCGGTGCTGCATATACAATTATCAGCGGAAGAAAGCAGTTTTATGAGCTGAAGGATATCTCAAAGTTTATCAAGACGGATATTGCCCGTGCAGAGCTTCCTTCCCGTGATGAGATCGTAGCAAAGAAAGCCCGTTACGTTACAGAAAAAATCATTTCCTCCATTGAAAGCGGCAAATATGACAGCTATAAGGAGCAGGTCGGAGAGCTTATTGAAAAGGGCTTTTCCGCTGAGGACATTGCTGCCGCACTTCTCGGAATGAAAATTTCAAGAGATACAAGAAATATACCCGAATTTGAAGCGCCCGCTCCCCGTGAGGCATCTCAGAGAGCGAAAAAAACAGGAGGAAGAGCAAAATTTGTTAAGCTTGAGATATCCTCCGGCAGAGCAAACCGTCTTGCACCTAATTTTGTTCTCGGAGCCCTTGTTGATGCAACGGGTATGCCGGGAAAATCCTTCGGAAAAATCGACATTTACGACAAATTTACCACGGTGGAGGTCCCTGAGGCAGATAAGGAATACATTCTCGACTCAATGACGGGAACAAAGATAAACGGTCATAAGATCACTATCAAGCCCTATGAAGGCAGAGCCGAGCATTTTGACGACCATGACCGCAGACAGCGGGGCAAAAACATAAGCCGCAAACGAAACGGTTCATCAAGAAATCCACGCAGT
Source organism: uncultured Ruminococcus sp. (assembly GCA_945835085.1). Classification (GTDB taxonomy): domain Bacteria; phylum Bacillota; class Clostridia; order Oscillospirales; family Ruminococcaceae; genus Huintestinicola. The sequence continues at coordinate 1,679 of CAMAIG010000420.1, forward strand.
TCCAAGCATTCATCGGGACGAAGATAAAAAATATGCCGGGAACGTTTTATTATATATGTTTCCGGCATTTTCCTTATTTATATGTTATAAATTATATAAACCATTCTGCAGAAGAGAAAGGATGTTAATCATGGACAGTCAGGAAGAAAAAAGGCTTAAAATGCTCAATGACCCCGTGGAGCTTCTTGTCTGCAAAATGGCAGTGCCCACTATCATTACTATGCTCATAACAGCCTTTTACAATATGGCTGATACCTATTTTGTGGGAAGGCTTGATACCGTTTCAACTGCTGCTGTGGGGATAGCTCTGCCCCTGATGAATATTACCCAGGCAATAGGCTTTTTCTTCGGACACGGCTCGGGCAATTACATTTCACGAAAGCTGGGCGAGGGGGATACGAGGTCGGCATCGGTCATGGCTGATACGGCGGTCATTCTCTCCCTTTTTATGGGTGTGCTTCTCTCTGTATCGGGACTTTGCTTTGTCCGTCCCTTGTCGCTGCTTTTAGGTGCTACGCCCCTGCTTATTGAAAGCAGTGTAAGCTATATTTCTATAATTCTCCTCGGCATTCCCTTTGTAATGACTTCCTTTACAATGAATAATCAGCTGCGTTTCCAGGGAAATGCTTTTCTGGGAATGATCGGAATGGCAAGCGGCTCGGTTATAAACGTTATACTTGACCCGATTTTCATATATTCCCTTGGAATGGGTATCAAGGGAGCCGCACTTGCAACGATTATCAGTCAGATGATATCCTTTGCGATGCTTCTTGCAATGAGCAGGCGTCTTCCCCTCAGAAAGCCCGATTTCAGGTTATCGGGT